>DUZB01000211.1 GCA_013349725.1 Deltaproteobacteria bacterium
GGAGGAAGAGAACATTGCCAGGATCAGGGAACTGGCGGGCGTCATGGGGGGGACCCTGTCCTGTTCACGACCCGTGGTGGACAAGAACTGGCTCCCGAAATACCACCAGGTCGGCACTTCCGGAAAATCGGTGAAGCCGAAAGTTTATTTTGCCCTCGGGATCAGCGGCGCCTTTCAACATGTGGCCGGGATTGCAGGTGCGGGGACCGTCATCGCGGTGAATAAAGACAAAAAAGCGCCCATATTCAGGGTTGCCGATTACGGGGTTGTGGACGATCTCTTCAATGTGGTTTCAGCGCTGAAGGACAAGCTGTAGCGTGTCTGTAAATACGTAAGAAAAAGAATTTGGACGCAGATGAACGCAGGTTAACTCTGATCTTTCATTTTAAAAAATTATCTGCGCACATCTGCGGAAATCTGCGTCCCCAAAACAGACGTGGGAACGAGAAAAATTATTTTCCGATCACATGTTTTGCGATGACTCTCCTCTGGATCTCGGATGTTCCCTCGTAAATGGTGAATACCCGCACATCCCTGTAATATCTTTCAACAGGGAATTCCTGGATATACCCGTATCCCCCGTGAATCTGGAGGGCCGTGTAGGCCACCTTGTTGGCCATTTCCGACGCGAATACCTTGGCCATGGACGCGGATGCAGAGTAATTTTCTCCCCGGTCCTTCATGGCCGCCGCGTTGAAGGTCAGGAGTCTGGCCGCCTCGATCTGGGTGGCCATGTCCGCAATCATCCAGCGGATGCCCTGAAACTGGGAGATGGTCTTGCCGAACTGCACCCTTTCCCTGGCATAAGTGACGGCGGCATCGAGGCATGCCTGGGCGACGCCCACCGATTGGGAGGAGATGCCTATCCGGCCCCCGTCGAGAGAAGTCATGGCGATAATAAAGCCATCCCCTTCATTGCCCACAAGGTTTTCCGCCGGTATCCTGCAGTCCTCAAAAATGAGCTCCACCGTGTCGGACGCCTTCAGCCCCATTTTGGCTTCTTCTTTTCCCACGTGAAATCCCGGCGTTCCTTTTTCCACCACAAATGCGCTGATTCCCCGATGTTTTTTGTCCCTGTCCGTGATTGCCGTAACCACGGTGAGATCGGAATTCTTCCCGGTAGTAATGAACATCTTGGTTCCATTGATGATGAAGCTGTCGCCGTCCCTTACCGCCTTGGTTTTCTGACTGACCGGATCCGATCCTGCGCTGGATTCAGTAAGCGCGAAGGAACCGATCTTGACTCCCGCGGCTAACGGCTTCAGAAACGTCTCTTTCAGATAGTCCGAACCAAACAGGTAGATGGGACCACATGCAACGGAATTGTGAACGGACATGACCACGGCGGTGGAAGCGCAGGAGTAGGCAATTTCCTGCAAGGCAAGTGAATAACTTACGGAATCCACCCCCGCCCCGTTGTATTCCGTGGGCACATTCATCCCCAGCAGTCCCAGCTCTCCCATCTTTCTCAGATTCTCCCTGGGAAATTCGCCGGTTCTGTCTCTTTCGGCGGCGGTGGGCAGGATGTTTTCCCTGGAAAATTCCCTGACCATGGCCTGGATCATGCGCTGTTCTTCGTTCAACTGATATGCCATTTTGTTTTACCTCCGGTCAGGGTGTGTAAAGCACGACAAGCAACTCGGCCTTTTCGGGGCTGAGGTTCCGGAGTTTATGGGGAATCGATGAGTTGAAGTGGAGACTCTGTCCAGGATCAAGAATGTTCTTGTTCTCTCCAACCATGATCTCCACTTTTCCCTTCAGAACATACTGAAATTCTTCTCCCAGGTGGCTGTAGCTCACAGACTTGTGTTCTGATTTGGGATCAATGAATATCTTAAAGGCCTTCAGGTGTTTATGCCTTGCCTCCGGGGTCAGGGTCTCGTACGTGTATGCCTCGGTCCGTTTCTGGTAATCATCTGCAGATTTCTTGCCGGCGCGTTTTTTCTCTTCCTTGAGGAGTATGCTTGAATCAATCTCCAGTGCCCTGGAAAGCTGCAGGATAACGGAAACAGGCGGCATAATCTCGCCTTTTTCTATCTGGGATATGACGTTTGTCGCAAGCCCGGTTTCGTTTGCCAGGTGTTTGAGGGTCAGTTTTTTGGATCTCCTTAGTTTGAAAAGCCTCTTGCCTATGGACAGCGTTTTTTTATCGATCGGCATCAGAACACCCCCGTTGGTAAATTATGGATGAAGAATGATGAATTATGAATGAGCGATGGTGGTGACACTGGAAGCTGGATTATTTCTTATTATCCGGAGTGTTGTTTTCTGTTTCCTCGGGTATTCCGGTCAGTCTGAAAACCTTGATCATTCTCAGAATAAACCCCAATATCAGCACGGCGCTGATCAGTATGAATAGATTAGAAGCGAAAAAAGTCATGACAAAGGCATAGGGATTTTTTAAATGGTACGCGGCGATCAGGACGTATATCCCGAAAAGCAGGAAAAAAGTCCCTATGGCCACTAACAGTATCTGGCGCACCCACCAGAGAAGGGTATTCACGGCGGTTTACGGATGGGAAAGACCAACGATGGGAAGCACGAGATTATCGCAGGCGCTATAGGGGTCGATCTTTCCAGCGGTTATGGCTTGAACGGCCTTGTCAAAATCGCCGGTCTCGGTCAGCTTACTGATGACTTCTTC
>DUZB01000365.1 GCA_013349725.1 Deltaproteobacteria bacterium
GCCCGCCCCTTCTTCCANNCCCNGNATNTTGGCTTCNGANGCGCCCTGGAAATAGATAGCTNGNNGGCGCCCCCAGGATATGAAACAGTTTAGTATAAGGAATCGCGGCAATGAAGCTCAGGCAGAGGAGTGTGTGCAACCACCAGAGAGATGGATAGAGTACTTCAGCCGTGCCGGGTGAAAAAAGGCCGCTTACCCACCAGCCCACAAAGGACCATGCAGCCCATGCTGGTTGCTGCGCGGATAACCTCGATCCTTCCAGTACGAAACCCGACAGTACAATCAGCAGAAGCCACAAGGGAACAATGGCATCTTCCAGCCGTCTTTCAAGTCGGGGAACGCGTTGGAGGTATCTGCGAATGAGTGCCCATAGTATCCCTGCCAGGAGCATGAGGCCTGCCAGCTCCATGATCATGGAAAAGGCCAGGTAGGCCATGCCTTCCAGAAATGAAAAAAGATAATGGTGGATGGCCAGTACGCTGGTACCGATAAAAAGGATCAAAAAACCCCAGAAAATGAAGAGGTGCATGACCCCCGCAGCCACATCTCCCTGAAGAACACGTCGCCCCAGGAAGACATCCAGGATCATTTTCTTGAGCGCGTCCCCTGAATAGGAAGCCTCCGTCGATTTCGCGGTCTTTTTCCAGACCTGGAGATATGCAAACAGACCTGCCAGAAGAAGTCCTGTGGCCAGGGTCGCCAGTAAGTAGAAGATCCAGACGGGTTCGATCTGCCAGAACATGTTGCGATGGGGTGTCATAGGAGCCATTTGCGATTTCGGATTTCGGAATTATGGAATGAATAATATCACTCCATGTCATGTGGAATTGGATATCACTATTGTTCCTTTTCTTATTGACTTGTCAAAGCAATTGTTTTTATAAAGTCATAAGGTTTTCTTATGCTGTAAAAGATATGCTTATGGGGTGCGTGATGCGAATCAACCTGAATCAGCTCCGATCTTTTTTCCTGGCAGCCCGGGAAAAAAGCATTACGAAGGCCGCCGAGGCCCTGTATATCACACAGCCCGCGGTCACCATGCAGATTAAATCCCTGGAACAGGATCTGGCGTTGAAGCTGTTTACACGGTATGGAAAGGGGCTTGAGCTGACCGATGCGGGCAAGGTCCTTTTCGGCTATGCGGAACGGGTATTTGAAATCGTGGAGGAGATGGAATACGTCCTGAAAGGCCATGCCGATCTGTCCCATGGCTCCCTGACCATAGGCACCACGAGAAGCTTTGCAAGGCACCTCATGCCGGGACTTCTCGCGCGTTTTCAGGGAAAGTATCCCGGCGTTAAAGTCTTTCTCAAGGTGGGCAGCTCAACAAAAATTGCCGACGGTGTGATGTCCTATGAATACAACCTCGGGGTCATCGGTCGAATCCCTTTTCGAAGTAAATTGAGTGTGGTTCCCTATTCGAAAGAAGAGTTCTGCCTTGTGGTTCCGACCAGTCACCGGTTCGCAGGCATGAAGGAGGTCGGTTTTCAGGACCTGAAGAACGAACCCATCATCATTCGGGAAGATGGATCAGGGTCCAGATATGCCATTTTGTCCCTGCTCAGTTCCCACGGGATAAAGCCGTCGGTCTTGCTGGAAGCGGAAAGCGTTGAGTTCATTAAAGAATATATCATAAAAGGGCATGGCATATCCTTCCTTTACAAGCCGGAAATCCGTCTGGAAGCACAGTTAGGGCTTCTCAAGCCCCTGACCATGAAGGAAGGTCCTATTCACATACAGACCGATGTGGTTTTCCCCAGGGAAATCGATCTGACACCGCCGACCAAGGCGTTTCTGCGCCTGTTTGAATAAATAGTTTTTGGGACGCAGATTTCCGCAGATACGCGCAGATAATGATGAGACCTAAAAGCTGCAATTAGCTTTTGCCTGGTTCCCATGCTCCAGCGTGGGAACCCATATGGTATGCATTCCCACGCTGGAGCATGGGAGAAAGCATCCAATTTCAAGTTTTAAGTTTCAAATTTCCAGTTTCCAATTGAAGTTTCATACAAGCCTCACTGCATCGGGATTCAGATGCAGATCCATAAGCCATTCCTGAATGGACCGGAAAAGGAGACGATAATAATTCTCCATCCCTCCAAGCCCCTTTCTCCCAAAATAGTAATTAATCTCCAGAAATAGAGGGAAGGTTTCCTTTCCCGCGGAAGGGACTAAAAAGTCGACGGCCGCAAGGTTGATCCCTGTTTTTTTCGACAGAACCTGCGCACAATCGTCCCCCATCTTGAGAAGCGCGGGCTGCCAGATTTTGTCAACAAGAGCGCCTTTGCTTATGGTTGTAATTTCCTGTCCGTAATGAACAGGACGTTTCCAGTAGGAAATAACATTTTTTCCCATGATGACCGACCGGAGCACATTCCCGCCGCACGGGATGAATTCCTGAACAACAAATCCCTTGGCGTCTGCTCTTTCCTTGAGGGTAAGACGATGCAACGCCGCATGAAATGAAGGCGCGTCCTTCACCAGGAACACTCCTTCTCCCTCATGGCTCAAATTGGCTTTCATAACAAAAGGGCCATGCTGCATAAGCGCTTCTATTTCCGGATTGGCCTGCACGTATGCGTCAACCGTTTCCCAGCTGGATGTCT
>DUZB01000110.1 GCA_013349725.1 Deltaproteobacteria bacterium
CGTCCTGTCCTTCAGCCGGCGCCGGCGAGCCCTTTGCGCCCCGGGATTTTATTCAGGCCATGCGGCACGCATTGTGGCAGGAACATTTTTTGCTGGGAGATATCCGGTTCATGAGCCGCAACGAACCAACGAAAGGTAATGAGAGCTTCTGGTACTGCACCACATGCCGGGCGTGCCTGGAGGTCTGCCCGGTCTACGGGGCCGCCTTCGAGGTGGTAACCAAGAAAAGGGTGTTGGCCGTGGAGGAAGGAACCCTCGTCCCGACGCTTTTGAGCCAGACCCTTGAGAAACTTTTTAAATACAACAATCCCTGGGAGTCCTCCAAACGGAAACGGGGGGCCTGGGCGGACGAACTGGAACTGACCGATCTCACCAAAAAAGGGGAGGAAGCCGATCTCTGTTACTTTGTGGGATGCACTACCTCCTTTGATGACACAGCCCAGGTAATTGCTCGATCTTTTTCAGAAATTCTCCAGATTGCCGATGTGAATTTCGGTATTCTGGGAAAGAAAGAGCCCTGCTGCGGAGACATTGCACGCCGTGTGGGAGAGCTGGGACTGTTTGAGGAACAAAAGGACGGATGCGAGGAGCTTTTTGACAAATACGACATTACGGAGGTGGTGACCTCGTCGCCCCACTGTTTTCATACTTTCAAGAATGAATACCCGGAAGCCTCTTTCAGGGCCCGCCATTATACCCAGGTTTTGCAGGAATTGTTGGCCAATGGGAAGCTTCCATTCACAAAAAAGGTGGGGGCAACGGTTACCTATCATGACCCGTGCTACCTGGGACGACACAATCGGATTTTCGATGAGCCAAGGGAAATCATTCGTGCCATCCCCGGCGTCAAGCTGGTGGAAATGGCCCACCATCGGGCCGACAGCCTCTGTTGCGGAGGCGGTGGCGGGAGAATGTGGCAAGACCTGCAGGGCGAGATCAAGATGAGTGAGGTCAGGATCCGGGAGGCCGAAGCCACCGGCGCGGAGATTCTCGTCACCGCGTGCCCCTTGTGTCTCATCATGTTGGAGGATGCGCGCAAAGCCGCCGGGCTGAAAGAGCCCTTCCGGGTCATGGATCTGAATGAGCTGGTTCTGCAGGCGTTGGAAGGAAATTAAGAATGATGAATGATGAATGATGAATTGGAAATTGGAAATGAGAAACCGAGCATGGGGCTTTGAGTGAGCCCTGAGGGAAAACTTGAGGGTTCAAACAGAACCTATCTATATCGGTTTTCAATCAACAATCGCCAATCGTAAATCGTAAATCCTAAGGGGGGGTTCAGGATGAGTGAGGTTCTGATATTGGGAGAAGTGAAAGAGGGTTCATTGAATACAAGAACCCTTGAATTGTTAGGCGCGGGAAAGAAACTGGCCGGGGAAACGGGTGGTGGGTTTTCCCTGCTGTTGATGGGGGACGGGATTTCCGGGGTGGCCGATCAGGCCCTTTCTTACGGACCGACCAGGGTTTATAAGGTGGAGCACCCCCTGTTGCAGGGCTTTCAGGCTGATCTGTGGCTCAAGGCTCTGGAACAGACCTGCCGGGAAATCAAACCGAAAATCCTTCTCATGAGCCATGCGTTTATCGGAATGGAGTTGGGGCCGAGACTGGCTTGCCGGATGAACACCCGACTGACCACTGATTGTATTGATCTGTCCATCGACCCGGTAGACGGCCTGCTGCTCAGGACCAAACCGGTTTCAGGGGGCAATGCCATCTCCATTTTCAAGTGTGCGGGGGAACCCCAATTAGCGACGGTGCGGGGAAAAGTCTTCTCGCCTGTCGAGCCCGGCAGTGCCAATGGAGAGATGGTGGAGATCAAGGCAGATATCAATGAGTCCATGATCAAAGTTCAATCCCTTGAAATGGTCAAGGAGGATGTGGTTTCCCTGGACAAGGCAAACGTAGTGGTGGCCGGCGGGGCGGGCCTGGGTGAAGAGGATGGATTTGAACTCCTTGAAGAGCTGGCAAAGGCCCTGCGCAAATCGTTCGGCAATGTGATGATCGGATGCAGCCGCGTGGCCGTGGACAAGGGCTGGATCTCCTCAGACCACCAGGTGGGACTCACCGGCACGATGATTTCCCCGGATATCTATGTGGCGGTGGGGATATCGGGGGCCATTCAACATCTGGTGGGGATGGTTCACTCCAAGAAGATCATCGCCATCAATACGGATTCTGCCTGCAACATGTTCAAGGTGGCGGATTACGGCGTGGTGGAAGATTACGAAGATATCATACCGGCTCTTATTGAAAAACTGGAGGAGTTGTCATGACCGAGATACATATCATCGTCTGCGCCAAACAGATTCCCGATCCGGAAGCGCCCCTTTCCGATGTGAGCGTGGATGCCAAAAAAATGGAAGTAATCGTGGATGCCCCACAGGTCATCAGTCCCTTTGATGAAAACGCCCTGGAGGCGGCTGTTCGATTGAAGGAAGAGCTGGGCGGAAAAATAACGGTCCTGAGCCTGGGTAAAAAGGTCTCTGACACGGTGCTCAGAAAGGCTCTGGCGGCAGACGCCGATGAATTGATCCTTCTGGAAGACGATCATTTTGAAAAGCTGGACAGCCATTCCACCGCCACTGCACTGGCCGGCG
>DUZB01000276.1 GCA_013349725.1 Deltaproteobacteria bacterium
GATTTATTTTCTTACTCATAATCTTAATCGTAATCTTAATCGGGCAGCTCTAAAATAGGCCGTAAAAGAGTAAGATTATGATTACGATTAAGATTATGACCATCCGAACGCACTCTCGACTAACCGGATCAAGTGGGCGAAGTTAGAGCCAAGCCCGTTCGATCTACTTGATTCCTTCAAGCTGGTATATTTTGATCTTCTTGTGAAGGTTACTCCTCTCGATACCTATCGCCTCGGCAGTCTGGGAAATATTGCCGTCAAATTCCTTCAATTTCGCCTCGATAAACGCCTTTTCAAATTCACCCCTTGCATCTTTGAGGGAACCGGATGTAAAGGCGTGTTCAAAGCCGACACTGCCGGAAGAAATTCGGTTGAAGGGCTCCGGGATGTCCCCCATTTGAATGATCTTGCCGGGAACCATGATGATAAGCCTTTCAATAAGATTTTTGAGCTCTCTCACATTTCCGGGCCAGTCGTAATTGCACAGTATATCCAGTGCATCGTCGGACATTTTTTTCGGCTCGATATTTGTATTCAGAGAAAATTCACGGATAAATTCATCCACGAGGCCAGGGATATCCTCCGTTCGCTCTCTTAAAAGAGGAATCCGCATCGGAATCACATTCAATCGGAAATACAGGTCTTCCCTGAACTTTCCTTTCGCTATTTCCTGTTCCAGCTCCTTGTTGGTAGCGGCAATTACCCGCACATCCACTTTGATTGTATGGACGCCCCCCACTCTTTCAAATCGCTGTTCCTGCAGTATTCTGAGCGTTTTAGACTGGGCCTTGAGACTCATATCCCCAATCTCATCAAGAAAAAGCGTCCCCTCGTGGGCCATGTCAAATTTGCCCTTTCTCATGGTCGACGCCCCTGTAAAGGCTCCTTTTTCGTGGCCGAACAGTTCACTTTCGATGAGATCATCGGGAATTGCGGCGCAGTTCACCTCAACCATCGGTTTTTGGCTGCGTTTGCTCAACCGGTGAATCGTGTGGGCCACAAGCTCTTTTCCCGTGCCGTTGTCCCCCGAAATCAAAATCCATGCATTGGTTGGGGACACGATGCGGATCTGTTCTTTCAAATCGGCGATAGCAGGACTGTTCCCGATAATCCGGTATCTGTTTTTATCTTTTTCTTTGAGAAGGTCGATTTCTTCTTCAAGTCTGTTGTGTTCGAGAGCATTATTAACGGCAAGGAGGAGTTTATCCAGGGAGAGCGGTTTTTCAATAAAATCATAGGCGCCCATCTTGGTCGCCTTGACAGCCGTTTCTATATTCCCATGGCCCGACATCATAACAACCTGCAACCGTGGATAAAGGGACTTCAGCCTTTCCAGGGTAACTATCCCATCCGGAGCCGGCATCCATATGTCTAAAAGAACCACATCGGGCATGGTTTCTTCCATTCTGTCTAAAGCCGCTGCCCCACTTTCCGCAGTTATGACGTGAAATCCTTCATCCGTCAGAATCCCTTCAAGAGATTGCAGAATACTTTTTTCGTCGTCCACCACAAGGATTGTTCTCGACATATCAGGCGCCTTTCTCCATCATGTCCACCGCGATCCTGGCCGTCTTCTCCGAAGCGCCACCCCTTCCAAGAAGCCTTCGCACTTCCATGAGATCTCCTCTCATACGTTCCCTGAGAGTTTTGTTTCTGAGGAGAATCCCCGCCTCATAGGCAAGTGTCTCCGCAGTCAGGTTGTCCTGAATCAATTCACAGACAACTTTCTTTCCTGCAACCAGATTCACCAGGCTGATAAAAGGGACCCGTATAAGGGCTTTTCCTGCCAGGTATGAGAGGCGGGAAACCCTGTAAACCACAACCATGGGTACAGCCATAATGGCAGTGTCCAGCGTTGCGGTTCCTGAAGTCACCATCGCCAGATCACAGCGACCCAATGTTTCATGAATTTCGCCCTCCCGGATCTGGATATTCACGGGTGCGTTGTCGATAAAAGGATGGATGAACTCCCGAGAAATCGTATCGGCAAGGGGCAAAAGGCATAGTATGCGGGGGTAATCCCGTTTTAGGATTTTCACCGCTTTGATCATTTCCGGAAGCAGGTTTCTGATTTCTTCCTTTCTGCTGCCGGGCAACAGGCCAATGACCGGTCCGTCAGCGTCATCTGTCAGCATCACTTGACTGTTCCGCTCAATAAACACCGTCTCTCGGCATCGATCCATCAGGGGGTGCCCCACATAGTCCACCTGGATTCCCCGTTTCCGGTAAAAATCTTTTTCAAAGGGCAAAATGACCGCCATGCGGGTAATTCGCCTGGCGATTTTCTTCACGCGGCCTTTCCTCCAGGCCCAGACCTGCGGGCTGATATAGTACAGCACAGGGATATTCAGACGTCTCGCGAATTTTGCAAGGTATAGATTGAATTCCGGATAATCCAGTAAGATCAGGAGGTCCGGTCTTTTTTCGCGGAGGATTGTTTTTACCCTCCTTGCCGCCCTAAAAATGGTCCTGATTCGAACAACCGCCTCTGTAAGACCCACCACCGCCATTTCTGAAGAATGGAAGAGAATATGGACGCCGGCCCTTTCCAGGTTTTTCCCGCCAATACCGCAGAAACGGGCTTCAGGCCGCAA
>DUZB01000133.1 GCA_013349725.1 Deltaproteobacteria bacterium
TTTTCATATCCTTCTGATATCAATAGGTTGGTTTTTTTACCGGAAAATGATACACGTTATCTTATCAAATAGATTATTTTAAAGAGAATCTGTTTTCATCCGTTTCGGAAAAAAAGGATAATCGCATGATTTTAAACATTTCTTTGGTTTATTTTCGTATTCTTGCCGTTTTGGCATGAATCATGAAATGATGAAAGAAAATTTTTGGTTAAGAAGATACACTTTTTTGGACTCAGGGAAGAATGGACTCGATGAAATGAAAAGAAAGGAGAAAGAAAATGAGTAAAACAGAGCAAAATCTTTTGGATGCGTTTGCAGGGGAATCACAGGCGAATAGGAAATATCTTGCATTTGCAAAACAGGCGGACAAGGAAGGGTTTCCGCAGGCGGCAAAACTTTTCAGGGCTGCCGCGGAAGCAGAGACCGTTCACGCGCACGCTCATCTCAGGACTCTGGGCGGCATTAAAACAACCGCTGAGAACTTGAAATCGGCGATTGACGGGGAGACCCACGAATTTAAAGAGATGTACCCCGAGATGATTGCAGAGGCAAAAAAGGAGGGGAACAAGGCTGCTGAACGTTCATTCTCTTTTGCCAACGAAGTGGAGGAAGTGCATGCGGGATTATACCAGGGGGTTTTGGACAAGTTGGACAATCCAGTTGATGTCGATTGTTATTATGTATGTTCCGTATGTGGATTTACCTGCGAAAACGAGCCCCCGCAAAAGTGTCCTGTCTGCGGGGCTGCCCCCAAAGCATTTATGAAGGTGGAATAAAAATCGGAGGATACGCGCGATGAATAAAATTACCATGAAAGGAAACCCGTTGACGCTGGAGGGAAAGGAATTGGGCACTGGAGAAGCAGCGCCTGATGTGGAGCTGATGGATAACGATCTGACCCCGGTACGGATTTCCTCTTACCGTGGAAAAGTATGTATTATTTCCTCTGTGCCTTCCCTGGATACGCCGGTGTGCGACATGGAAACCAGAAGGTTTAATGAAGAGGCCGGCAAACTGGGAGAGGACGTGGTCATCGTTACAGTCAGCGTGGATTTGCCCTTTGCTCAGAAGAGATGGTGCGGATCCGCCGGAGTTGACAAAGTGGTTACCCTTTCCGATTACAAGGAGAGATCTTTTGGCGAGAAATATGGTGTTCTGATTAAAGAACTGAAGCTGCTTGCAAGGTGCGTTTTCGTGGTGGACAGGGAAGGAACAATACAGTATATCCAGCTTGTAAGTGAGGTGAGTCAGGAACCGGACTACGAGGCTGTCCTGGATGCCGCAAGGAAACTTTTGTAAAAAGCAATGAATGATTGAGTGCCTGAATCACGCCACGGCGTGATTCAGGAACAATCTCGGAATCTACACTTTTATCTGTATGGGAGAACGAACATGGTCAGCAACCAGAACCTGATCAAGATTTTTGAATATGCGCTGAACCAGGAGAAGACAGGGATGAGCTTTTTCGAAACTTCCCTGGGCAGGTTGGGAGTAGGGGCGGCTGTTACGGCATTCAAACGGATTGTTGAAGAGGAAAAAAGACACATCCTTTTTATCGATGCTATCTTGAAAAATCTGAGAAGCGGCCAGATGCTCGACATGGAGAGCCTGAAAGGCGTTGCCCTGGAACCGACAAACTATTTTGATGACCGAAACCGATCAGAATTTCTTGAACGATGTGTTTATGAGTCCATGATCCCCGATGTGACAGTTTTCAATACGGCCTGGTTGATCGAAAAGGACCTGAGTGAATTCTATGGAAATATGGCCAAGAACGCTTCCGGACCATCTGTCGATGCCTTGAAAATGCTTGCTTCCTGGGAAAAAGCCCATGAGAGATTTTTCAAGGAGTACAGGGATAAGCTTACAGAAACCTACTCAAAGATGCCGTGGGGAGGGTGATCCTCTTCCACCAGAACCATTCCTTCTCCCGGGTATACCACGCGTTCCTCAGGGGGCGTCGGGCTTTTTACTTTCGGCCAGTGGCCGGTCTGGGGATCGGGGCCTTCCCTGCCTACCGTTGTCGGTTTTTTGTCTTTCATCCGGGGGTGCTTCCTGATGTCCACGCCGGGAACCGGTGCACTGAACTCGATGGGAATATGATTGGGATCAAAGCTATAAATAGAGTAAATGAAACCGTGATCGACCACTTCAGAGACCCAGATTTCGGCTGCTTCCAGTCGATCTTTCAATTCCCATAAATCATTCAGACTCTCCACTTCTAAAGATACGTGGTCAAAAGCAAAGGGACCCTTGACGGGGACCCCGTGGTCTTTTTCCGGAATGCTTTCAACGTCCGGCCATTCGAAAAACGCGATCATGTCATGTGTGGATATTTCAAAAAAGTAATGCCTGTAGCCGGGCCTTCCGAGGCCGGCAACCAATCGCATGCCCAGCAGATCTCTCCAGAAACGGACGGTGGCATCCATATCTCCGGTGGCCATCGCCAGATGATTGATTCCAGTATATTTTACCATAGGATATCCTCTACATAACATATCTGTCGCGGTGGTTCAGGAAGTCCTTGAAAATCCGGTAGTGATCCGTATCTTCATATGGGATTTCTTTCATGGGGAT
>DUZB01000238.1 GCA_013349725.1 Deltaproteobacteria bacterium
ATGAATGTCGTCAAGTTTTTTTTTGTTTGCCGGAAACTTGCAGATTGTTCCCAGGCGCTGCCTCGGTTTTCATGGCTGGGGGGGACAAATCCTTTGTCATGAACGTTTACCCTCGGATAACACACTCTATCAGTGGCTTATTTCTTAAAATTCTGTCTAAAAAAAGAAGCAAATCTCTGCGTCTTTGCGCGAGACCTTTTTTCGGTTGCGGCTATGCCGCTTCAGGTTCTGTTCCTGTTGACAATGTCTTGAATGCGATCGTGAAGATTGCGAAACTGTTCCCTGTATTCGGGCAGGGCATCCACAAGGAGTTCTCCCGTTGAGTAGGCGACCGCTATTCGTCGATCAAACGGAATTTCCATCAGGATGGGCAGCCCCTCTTCTCTGGCATAATCCCTTACCCGATCATCTCCCAGATCGGACCGGTTAATGACAAGCCCTGAAGGGATACCAAGTATTTTGACGGCTTCCACGGCCAGTATAAGATCGTGCAGACCAAAAGGCGTGGGCTCGGTCACCAAAAGGACAAAATCCGCTCCCTTCATGGCGGCAATGACCGGACAAGAGGTGCCGGGAGGGGCATCAATAATGGTGAGCCTGTCCTTTTTTGCGTGCAATCGTACTGCACGAATCAACGGAGGAGACATGGCTTCCCCTATCCTCAGCCTGCCATGGATGAATTCAAGCCCGTTCCTGGCGCCCATTTCAATGACGCCCAATTCCCTGCCGATTTCAGTGATGGCATTCTCAGGGCAGACCTCCATGCAGCCGCCGCAACTGTGGCACATTTCGTGAAAAGGGAGCACCGTTTTTCCGATTACCACGATTGCCTTAAACTGGCATATATCGCTGCATTTCTTACACAAGGTGCATTTCTTTTCGTCTACTTCCGGAACAGGGGTCCATATTGTTTCAGACTTGTGAAAAGAAGGGCGTATGAACAGATGAGCGTTCGGTTCTTCCACATCACAATCCAGCAATTGAACCGGTTGGTCAACCGCTACAGCCATATTGGTGGATACGGTTGTTTTCCCTGTTCCTCCTTTTCCACTGGCGACGCTTATTATCATAATGGTGTTCAGAAACGGAAATCATGGATTTAAAAAGACCTTAAGATCTCAAGAAACTCAATCTTCCGTTTTCCGCCTTTCATCTCCGCTGTTGTTTGATCATGTAATCATTCAGCGCTTCCTGCAGGGTTTCTCCTGCAAGAAAAGCACAATGTTGCTCTTCCCCGGGAAGGCCTCCCAGTTTTTCAAGAATATCCTTTCCCGTAACAAAAAGCAGTTCATCGGGGGTTTTGTTGAGGGCCATTTCCGCGGCGAAAGAACCACATACCACGCTTGACCCGCATCCATCGGTTTTAAAGGACGCTTCTTTTACACGGTCATTTTCAAACTTCAGGAAAATTTCCATGGTGTCGTTACACGGCCCGGTGACTCGGGCATATCCGTCTGGATTGTTGATCTCTCCCTGGTAGAGCGGCTTCTGCCATCTTTTATAAGCAGCAAAGCCAAAGGCATTCTTTGTGTCCTCAAAGATTTTTTCTTGAAGATTCTTTACAAAGCTGTCTACATCCTCATGCATCTGTTTTCCCCGTACCTCCTGTAGGTTGGATATGTTAGTGAAGACTTTTTTTTCCTTCCATGATTTCTACCACCGCCTCCACGATCTTATTAAAAGACTTCGAGAAAGGTATTTCCACATTTTCAAGAATGGACATATTCCCGTCATCGCCCCCCGAAACCAGCTGTGGTTCAATGGGAAGAGTGCCCAGAAACCTCAGGTTTTCCATTTTGGCCGTCAGCATCCCCCCATTGGATTTGAAAAGGTCGATTGTTTTTCCGCAATGAGGGCAGGTCAATCCACTCATGTTTTCCACGAGACCGAGTATTTCCATGTGAACCTGTCTGCAGAAACGAATGGATTTTCTTACATCCGCAAGGGAGATTTCCTGAGGCGTTGTAACGATAAGCGCCTTGGCTCCGGGAATGGTCTGGGCTAGAATCAGTGGTTCATCTCCTGTTCCCGGAGGTGAGTCTATAATGAGATAATCAAGGTCATTCCATTGGATATCTGAGATGAACTGCCTGATTACACCGATTTTCAAAGGGCCTCTCCAGATGGTTGCGGCATCCTTGTCTTCACCCATAAGAGGTTCCACGGAAATTACCTGCAAGTTCGGCAGGTATTGTATCGGTGTTGCTCTTTCTGATTTTGAGAACTACAACTATGACCTTGATTTTTCATGAAAAAATGAACCTCATCAGGATGTATGGCAGACCCGGCGCTACAGACACCTTCCGACAGTTGTGCTTTCAGTTGGGTAAAATATGTTTTTTGAACAATCTGTCAAGTGAAGAACCCTTTTCATTTACACGAGCTGTCCCTGGTGCAACCGGGCATCAGGAAACTTGCGTCAAGGGAAATACCGTCTGGTGCTCTTCTAAAAGCATCAAGCACCCGTTCAGCGGATCCGCAGACCCAGGGGATGACCCGAATGCCGCTTGATTTCAACATATCCAGGAAATTTCTTGAAATGGCGCCGCATATAAGAACATCGATGTCGAGG
>DUZB01000362.1 GCA_013349725.1 Deltaproteobacteria bacterium
GCTAAAAATGCAAGCAAAAGCAGAAACCAGAACAGGACAACACCGGACGAGAAAAGTTGAACATCCTCGTAGTAGTCCCTCTTCATATCCATACGCAGACTCTCCTGAAACCGGAATTGGTTATAAGCTCATCGGAATTTACGAGAAAACACAAAACGTCAATGCTGGAAATTGAAAGACCGGACAGGCCTGGCAGCACCCCCTACCAATCATTTTTGGCCTAATTTGTCAACCAGCTTTTCGTAATAGATTTCTCTTTCAGCCAGAAGGGGAGAATTTTTCCCCATCATATTCAACTGCATAATCTTGTAATTGATCTTCTTCATCTGTCGGTATTTTTCCTTTTCATCCGGGATCTGATCCAGCATATCTTCCATCTGCCTGATTTCTTTCCTGAGCTGAAGTTCCGGGGGAAGGCAGTTGGCATTTTTCAGTATTTTATAGGTTAGACGCAACTCTTCGGGGATGTGACTGTCATCCTCCAGGTTCATGGGCTCTCCACGACCGGGAAGGTTGTCAAATTCCCCATTTTCTTGAGCTTCCCTGATCCTCTTTTCAACTATTTTCTGGAAGGCAAACATCATTTACCCACATGGTTCGGTTTAAAGCCTCAAGGTAACGCTCAAGGCATACGGAAAAGATGGTTTTCCTTCTATCTCATTTTGCAGACGTTTTAAAGAAAATTCGCATTCCATACATGCAAGAACATGAAGGCCGAAATGATTTTTTTCGACTTCAACGGCAAGAAACCCCTGAAAAATTCGGCCTATTATGGTATGCATGACTCCTGTCATCTTATTTCTTCAAACTACGGAAGGGAGGATCGAAGCGATGTTTATCCAGAAAATCGGCGTAATCGGGAAAACATACCGCCATATCCAGCGTTATCGCCAGATCCTTACCGTACTGTTCAAGTATGGTTTTGGAGATGTGGTTGACACCCTCAAAATTGAACAATACCTGGAAATCGGACTGAACATGGTTTCCAGGAAGAGACGCGAAAGGATCGAAACACTGACGCGAGCCGAAAGATTGCGCATGGTGGTGGAAGAGTTGGGCCCCACTTTTGTAAAGATGGGGCAGATTCTCTCTACCCGCCCTGACCTGCTGCCGCCGGAGTTTTTGCATGAATTGCAGAAATTACAGGACCACGTTCATCCTTTTTCCTTTGAACAGGCAAAGGACATCGTTGAAACTGAACTTGGGAGACCCCTCTCCCAGGCGTACCAAAGCTTTGATGAAAACCCTCTTGCCTCGGCATCCATCGGGCAGGTCCACCGTGCCCGGTTGATTACAGGGGAAGATGTGGTCGTAAAAATTCAACGGCCCGGGATTCAAAAGATTATTGATATCGACCTTGAAATTATCCTGCATATCGCCACATTAATGGAAAAACACCTGGAAGGATGGAATACGCAGCGCCCCACGAAAATAGTCGAGGAATTTGCCCGAACGCTGGAAAAGGAACTGGATTATGGTATGGAAGCAGCACATACAGAGCATTTTGCCATGCAGTTCAGTCAAGACGACACCATCTATGTTCCAAAAATTTACCATGAAGCAACAACCAGACGCGTTCTGACCATGGAACGTATTGAAGGCATTAAAATCTCAGATGTTCATCGTTTGGAGGAAGAAGGNCTCGACAGGCGGATCATCGCCCGTTCGGGTTTTGACCTGATNATGAAACAGGTCTTNACATANGGCTTTTTTCATGCCGACCCGCATCCCGGAAATGTCTTTGTCCTNCCGCAAAACGTCATCTGTTATCTCGACTTCGGAATGATGGGTCGCATCGATACGCGTACCAGNGATCATTTTGCCGAATTACTNATGAGCATTGTTCAGCGTAATGAAACAAAAGTGACCAACGCCCTGATAACGATTACAAGCCATGAAGAAGAACCGGACCGCCACCTGCTGGAAAGGGCGGTTGGGGAGTTCATCGACCGGCATTTTTATCGTTCCCTTAAAGAAGTGGAGTTGGGAATCCTGCTCCACCAGCTTTTTGAAGTGGTAGCGAAATTCCGCCTTCGCATCCCACCTGATCTGTTTCTGATGATCAAGGCTCTCAGTACCGTGGAAGGGATCGGCCGCAAACTGGATCCTGACCTGGATATTTTTACGCAGGCCGAACCGTTCATGCGCCAGGTCCAGATCGATCGCCTGAATCCGGAGAAGATAGCGGCGGATATCTTCAATGCAGGAACAGACCTGGTTCATCTGCTCAAGGAAATCCCAAAGGACTTCGAAAACATCCTGAAACAGTTCAAAGAGGGCAAAGTAAAAATCGGATTCGAACATCGCGGCCTGAAACCAATACTTTATACCCTGGACCGCATCAGTAATCGAATTGCATTCGCCATTGTACTGGCATCCCTGGTGATCGGATCTTCGCTTATTGTTCTTTCGGGAATTCCTCCAACCTGGCATGAGATTCCCGTAATCGGCCTCATAGGCTTTATCATTTCGGGATTCATGGGTTTCTGGCTCCTTCTCTCTACTTTGAAAAACGGGAAGATGTAGAAAAGCGGTTTACAGTT
>DUZB01000144.1 GCA_013349725.1 Deltaproteobacteria bacterium
AACTCGAAACTGGAAATTAGATAACGCGTTCAAAACCTCATGTTCTTCCCAATTTCAAGTTTCCCCGTTAAACCCGGGATCTACGACAAGTTTCAAGTTTCAAATTTCCCAAACAAAACACGAGAGCAAAAAAGTGTAAACTACTTTCCGGCTTTGGTGAAGGATGCCCGATTAAGTACCCACCAAGGGATATGTGGTTTGCTCGCCATAGGCGGGATCAGATGAGGGAAGCGCAAAAACTGAATAAGTCGAATCCCTTTGCATTCTTCGGAACGCCTTTATATCATTAGCTTTCCTGGCTTTGTGAAAAGAATTCTTATGCTTTTTGCACAAGGTTCAATCGGTAACCGTCTAATGGAACCCGGCATGGACCAAAATAGGAGCACACATAACGGATATTATTGCTCCCTGACCAGGAATATGCTCCTGGTCATCATACTCGTAGCGATCATGCCTATGATTGTGGTCAGCAGCATCATCCTTTATGAATTCGATATCTCCTACCGTGAAAAAGTTTACGCCCACTTGGAAGAATTGGTTCTCAAACATAAACACAATATTGACGGCTTCCTGAAACAAAAATTAGGCGACATCCGTCTATTGGGTAAGACTTTTTCCTATGAAGGACTGCGAGATGAATCCTTTTTGCGGGACAGACTTGAGATTCTGCATGAGATATACGGTCCAGTGTTTGTGGACATGGGTGTAATTAACGCCCGAGGTCTCCAGATGGCCTATGCAGGGCCGTTCAAATTGGGGAAGGCGCTCTATTCTAATGCGGGATGGTTTCAGATGGCCATGAAAAGCGACTATGTCAAGAGTGACGTTTTCTTAGGGCTTCGCGGTCTTCCTCATTTCATCATAGCAGTAAGAGAGAACTGGAATGGCGAGCCATGGATATTGCGGGCCACGGTTGATTTTGTGGCCTTTAATAATCTTGTTGAAAAAATCCGCATAGGAGAAACCGGCTTTGCCTTTATCCTGAACGGGAAAGGAGAATTCCAGACCAAACCACTTTTTGACTTGACCCCCAACAAGAAACCATATACGGACTTTCTCAAGGACAGCAAAGAATTTAAGGGTGGCGTACGCATCATCGAGAGAGATGATGAACCAACAGATCGTTGAAACAGGTAAGTTAGCCTCGGTCGGTGAGTTGGCGGCAGGTATTGCCCATGAGATCAACAATCCGGTTGCCATTATGGTGGAAGAGGCAGGCTGGATAGAGGATCTCTTGGAAGAAGAAGAATTCAAGGAAGGGGAAAACCTGAGTGAATTCAAGCGGGCATTGAAGCAGATTCGAACCCAGGGAAGACGTTGCAAAGAAATAACCCACAAACTGCTCAGTTTTGCAAGAAAAACCGATTCCCGGATCCAAGATGTCCAACTGAATGATCTGATCGAAGAATTGATAGCACTCTCCGCACAGAGGGCAAAATTTGCCAATGTGGATATTACTTTGAATCTTCAGGAAAATCTGCCCATCTTACACGTGTCCCAGATCGAATTGCAGCAGGTCTTGCTCAACCTGATCAGCAATGCCCTCGATGCCATGGAAAAAACGGGCGGGACTTTGAACGTCTCCAGCGAGTTAGAGGGGGATTATATCGTGATGGAGGTGGCCGATAATGGCCCTGGAATTCCAGGGGCCAATCTTGCCAGGATATTTGATCCGTTTTTCACCACAAAACCGGTTGGGAAAGGGACCGGCCTCGGTTTGTCCATCTGTTACGGGATAATCAAGAAAATGGGCGGGGATATTGAAGTCCGAAGCACCCTCGATGCCGGGGCCACCTTCCGTGTAAAGATGCCAATTCCAAAGGATGAAGAAACAGAAGCTTGATTTTCAGCCAGGTGCCTGCGGAAAATGATTCTCCAACCGCGCTTATGGGGACAGAATGATGTCAGACAAGGACAACAGCCGGGAGAAAAAGATTAAAGTCCTTCTTGTAGACGACGAAATAGGATTTGCGGATGTCCTGGCCAAGAGATTGGGCAAGAGAGGTATGGCAGTAACGCCTGCTTACACAGGAACCGAGGCGATTCAGACAATCAGGAAAAACGATTTTGATGTGGCGGTCCTCGACCTGAAGATGGAAGACATGGACGGCATTGAGGCCCTCAAGATCTTCAAAAAGGCATACCCTGAAATGGAGGTCATTATGCTCACCGGTCACGGTTCGGAAAAGGCCGCAAAGGAGGGTATTGAATACGGGGCCTTTGATTATCTGACTAAACCCTGTGAACTGGAAGATCTGGTAAAGAAGATTGACCAAGCTACTCATTAAGGGGGTGACACAACTGGAAGAAGTCAGCGTTTTGCTCGTAGATGATGAAGTGGATTTCGTAAGCACATTGACGAAACGGATGGATAAGCGTGGTCTGAAGACCTCCAGCGTCAACAGTGGTGAAGATGCCCTTGAGTTTTTAGGCCGACATCCCATGGACGTCGTTATACTTGACGTCAAAATGCCGGGCATCGGAGGCGTCCAGACCCTTAGGGAAATCAAAAAACGATATCCTTTGACTGA
>DUZB01000194.1 GCA_013349725.1 Deltaproteobacteria bacterium
CCGGGATCAACGGCAGCCTGTGTCCCCAGAAAAGTTGACAGAAGAGGGTTAAAGCGCAGACAAACAGAATTTTCTGCAGGTAGAGAATCTGATCCAACGGCTCGGGGAATTGAAGGGATCCGACCACTTTGCCCAGAATAATAATAGCAGAGATGAGAATAGCAGCCCACTGTAATCCCAGAAGAAAGGATTTCAAAAAGGGAACCCTGTCATCGAGTCCGTATTCAAATTTCATTTTCCCTCCCACAAATATCCTTTTTTGGAAGAATCCTTTACTACGGAGAAGGAAAAGCGTCAAGTCCGTACACGGTCTTTTCGGTCGCCTGGTTCGAAGTCACCCCAATAACACGAATTTTGTTGATCGAAGAGCCGAAAATAATATGACAGCCAGGGTTGTAATAAAGAAATGCTGAATTATTTTAGACTTTANCCCTTTCGAATCGCGGCAGGGTATTTTTTTTGCCTAATCCCACAATGACTTATAAGCACTCAGGAGATAGAAAGATGACAGATATTTCGAAAATCACGTTGTACAGCGGCGGCCACAGGGGTGCAGAGGCGGAGTTCGGTAAACTTGCCGAGGCCTGGCACATGAAAGAGGTGAATATATCGTTTGAAGGGCATAATCCCGAACGTACCCGCGGCGTCCAAGTCCTGAACCGGGAAGAGCTGCAAAAGGGCGATGTCAGCATGGAAATTGTATCCAAGCGGATGAAACGCACGTACTCCCGGACGGATAAGATCCGAAAAGTCATCCAGTCCCTTTTTCATATGGTCAATAACGGCCACCATGTCATTGCGGTCGGCTGGATACAGGACGACAACACCGTCAAAGGGGGAACCGGTTGGGGCGTCGAGTTGGCAAAACTATTCAATCGGCCGCTGAACGTCTATGATCAGGATCGAAAGGGGTGGTTTTCCTGGGAGAACAGCCAATGGGTTGAAAACACTCCGGTGATTACCTCCGATACGTTTGCCGGCACCGGTACCCGTTATATCTCCGAAGACGGCAGCCAGGCCCTCCGGGATCTTTTCATTCGCTCCTTTGGTCCTGCGAAATAAAAATAGTAAACCGGGTCCCAGCCAAGTAACCCATAGGCTGGGATGAAACCCGTTTACATATCCCACCCCTTCTTCACCAGAAAAACAGACCAGGCTCTTAAGCCTGGGACAGACCAACCTGTAGCCCTAAAGAGTAACTTTCTCAAACAGTATAATTGCTATCGCAGGCCCCCCATGATATAAAAATACCCGGTTAACCGTAGATTAGTGTGAAGAATAGGTTTTTTCATGCGTTACAAAAAAAAGCGTTGAACGTTCATGAAAGAAGAATCTGCCACATTCCATGAGGCCCCCAAGAAATCCGTATTCTCCAGAATCGTTAAATGGACGTTGTGGCTGTTCGGCGCGATCCTGACCACGATATTCCTTCTGGCGCTTCTTGTTTTCCTGCTTCCCCGGTTTGTTTCCACAGAATGGTCAAAGGAAAAGGTGGAACTCTATGCAACCCGGGTCATCCACCGTTCCCTAAACATTCAGAATCTTTCCTGGACCTGGGACAGGGGGATTCTCCTGCAAGGACTGGAGATCGGCGATGATCCGGCTTTTTCGGATAAACCGATCCTTACCTTCAAACACTTCCTCCTCTCAATTAATTTCCGGCAACTCATGGAGCGGCGTCTTGTTGTTGTTGCAGAATTGAGTGGCGCACATGTCAATCTGATAAGAAAGAAGGATGGACTTACCAATCTTGAAAGCCTTCTTTCGGGCATAAGCCAAGCATCAAAACCTGCGCCGGAGCAACCGCAAAAAAGTTCTCCAGCACAGACCATTCCTCCACCGCCCCTCCGAGATATCCAGGCTCAAGTGAACCTGAATAACATTTCCCTGCAAATAGACGACCTGGAAAAGAATCGGACTTTTCTGCTTCATAATGCTTCCTTCCTGCTTGATGTTCCTTCCCTTGCCCACAAACCGATCGATCTGTCGTTCTCCGCCAGGGAAGAAATGGACGGAAAGCCCCTGCCACCTATCCGTTTTACCGCAAATATACGGGACCTGATAGGAAATGATTCATCCATAAATATTAGTGGTTTATCAGCAGACATTAAAGGGGATTTTCCGGGAATGAAAATCTCGGTCACGGGTTCGGCAAGCAAGATGGGCATGCATGCGAAACTCGCTCTTGACCTTGAACCGCTCCGCAACGGAGCGGCGCCTTTTCTCTCTTCTCCGCCGCCCGAAATATCGGGCAGCATGATTCTTGACCTGGAAGCGTCCGTAGACAGGACAGGTTCCCAAGAACGAATCAACTACGATCTGAAAATGAATGGAACCGCACTCAAGGCATCCGGAGGGCCATTAAAAGAAAAGGCCGTGGGGCCGCTCAATTTTCTCGTAACGAACATAGGAATATTGAGCTATAATGATGGGATACTGGATATTCATAAAGGAGTTATTCACGTGCAGAACGAGAGCGATATCTCCTTCCGGGGTACCATCGGCGGGCTCAAAAAACC
>DUZB01000301.1 GCA_013349725.1 Deltaproteobacteria bacterium
CCCCTGGTCCGTGGTTCCGCATCCTGGTTTCTGGGCAATTTAGGGGCCTGTGAAGCAAAGGACGATATAGCGAAACTGCTGGACGAATCCCATGAAATGGAAATATACGGAAAAGGACAGATGAAAAAAACATCCGTCGGCGCAATTGCATCGGAGGCTCTGAAAAAATTCATGGATAAGAAATAGCTCACTTCCCTTCCGGAACCTTAAATCATGCTTGTAGAATATCTGTTCTCCACATCTGATGGGGATTTTCCGGCTGGACAAGCCGAACTTGCCCTCCCTTTTAAGATCACCCCAACCCAAAACCATCCGTCCCTTACCCTGAAAGACTATTTTGATGCCGCCAGAACCTTTGTTCTCAAAGATCAGGGCAAGCCCCTGGAGGGCGTTCTCAGGGATAAGCTGGGCTTGCAACCCTGTTTTGAAGATATCGAAAAGATAAGAATCCGCAGCGAAAAGCATGGTGTGTTGTACCACCTGATCAGCCTGGAAATTTTCTTGCAGGGGCCACCGGTAAAATTCTCGGTTAGTACGGCAATCTCTGAGAAAGGAAAGGAATGGCTGAACCGCGAGTTCGCCGTGCTCAATCGGCTGCATCGCCGTTATCATTTCCCCTACCTGCCCAGGCCATACTTTTCAGGGGAAGTGCCATGCCACTTGGAAAAGTCAAAGGAAACCCTGACCATGATGCTTTCCGAATGGTTCGAGGGATATCATGAATGGCATTTTTCAAAAGACCCAGACGTCGGGGACCACAAAATCTGCATATGGGATACCCTGCATGGAAATCGGTTTACGTCTCAGGAACAATCCTTCTCCATTCTCAGACAGATTTCGCGGATACTCACCCTTTACTACGAACCCGAAAAATTCTATCAGATCTATCCCTGGCATCATGCGGCGGGTGACTTCATTATTAAAATTATTGAAGACAGGGTAGACGTAAAGCTAACGACTGCAAGAAAATATGAATCGTTTATGGAAGTTTTTTCAACGGAAAAGGCAAATCCCGTCATTGCCATCCTTTATTTTTTCATGAATCTGACGATCAGGATTCGCCTGGACAGGCTGGATGGTGTGGGAGAAATTTACTGGGCAGAGGATTTCTCAGTCACGGCGGCTACAACAGGGTTTTTTGATGCCGTCAATCGCATGGCCATGGCCGGCAGACTCCCTGTAGACCACGGGAAGGTCCTCCTTTTTCTGTTTAAGTCGTTTGACCTTGACGAACTGAAAAAGCTTTTTGATTCACTGCTCTTGCTATATCACCAAGACGACCCGGTGGAATTTGAAACGATCCGAGGGAACCTCAAAAATCATGTGGGCCTGTTTCATCGAACGCTACAGGAGTTTTCGCTATAAGCTCTTCCACGGGAGTCCTGATAACCTTTGAAATGGAAAAAAGAAACGACGCCTGCTGGTCAGCATCCTCCACCCCGGTTCTTCTCACCAGTTCTTTGGACAACCCATACAGTTCCCCATGCATCCCATCAAGATTAAATGTCGGATAGGGCTGCCCTTTCTGAAAACCGGCCTTTCCGCAGAAACGCGGCACACCGTGAATCATGGTGGGAATCCCGTATACCCTGCATGTGACGGGGCGACAAAGGTATAAGATGCATTCGTCATGATCATCAAGAAGTGGACATCTGACTCGCGCCCTGGCCAGAGTATAGGTGCTCATCTGCGGGTCATTTTCAAATTCTTTGAGTGTTCTTTCCAGTTTACCGAACTCCTTGTCCGCCTCAACCGCCCTTCGGAGGGCACCCTTTTTTTCCTCTTCGCCCAGTTCATCGAAATCGCGCTTCAGGAAAACCGCTTCTATCAGAAAAAGGCCGAAAACAGCATGGCAGCAGTCAGAGCACTGACGTTTACATTTCACGGATTCGGGAAATTCACCGGTAATCCTGTCAAAAGCATTGTCTGCTTTGACAACGAGTTCTTCGTATGGCTCAAAAAGATATTCGTAATCCATCTTAACGGTGAGGCTCCAGTACCCGTAAGAATTCCGGATGAGGCTCGAATCCCAGAGAAACGGCTTTGTCCAGGTGTTCTATGGCCTTCTGATATTCTTCATTGTTAAAATAGGCAGAAGCAAGATTGTTATGGCCCAATGCAAATTCCGGCGCCAACTCCACCATTCTTTCCCCGGTCTCTACGGCCTTTTTTACCTCATCATTTTGAAGATAGGCGTTTGTCAGATTACTCCAGGCCTGTGCAATCTCAGGATTCAGTTCTATAGCCATTTTCAGGGCTTTGATCGCCTCTTCGGTTTTCATCATCTGAAGATAGGCAAACCCCAGATTCGCATACCCTCTGGCATACCTGGGCTCGATCTGTACGGCCTTTGCATTGGCATCTACAACCATCTCAAGATCGCCCATTTTGAAATAAATATAACCGAGATTGACATACGCTTCAAACATTCTTGCACTGTTTTCTATGGCATCTTTGAAGGCCTCAATGGCCTCATCGAGCTTTCCGCTCTCCATAAGAGACACGCCAAGATTGTACT
>DUZB01000167.1 GCA_013349725.1 Deltaproteobacteria bacterium
ACACGGCTTCTTCTTTCCCCCTGATCCCGCAAGCGGCTCCGTGTGCACCCTGGGAGGAAATGTGGCCACGAACGCAGGCGGCATCAAAGGGGCCAAATACGGCACCACCAAAGACTATGTATTGGCTTTGGAAGNGGTGCTNCCCGATGGCCGTATTCTGCATACCGGTTCCAAGTGTATGAAAAGTGTTTCCGGTTACGATTTAACAAAACTTTTTGTGGGCTCCGAAGGAACCCTGGGTGTCATTACCGAAATCACTTTCAAGGTAAACCCGAAGCCACCCATAACTTCCACGGCTATGGCCACCTTTGAAACCCTTGAGGATGGCGGGCAGGCCATCAGTGAGATCATGTACTCGGGTATCATCCCCAGCGCCCTTGAACTGGTCGATCGGCAGTCTCTGGTCGCCATTAATCAAAATACGGACCTGGGACTGCCCGAGGTGGAAATCATGCTGGTGGCTGAAACCGATGGCTACACCAAGGAAGAAACCGAATTCCAGATGAAAAAGATCATGGAGATTTTTCATAAAAACAACGCCACCACGGTCAAACATGCCGATGAGAGCAGAGGGGGGGCTGCAGCACTCTGGACCGCTCGAAAAACGGCTTATGGCGTTGCGGCCCGGTTCAACAACAACCTCGTTGTTGAGGACATGGCGGTTCCCATGAGCAAAGTACCGGAGATGCTGAGGTTTATTTCAGATCTGGCGAAGAAATATGATCTTCAGATTCCAACCGTGGGCCACGCAGGCGATGGCAACCTTCACCCGGTGGTCTGTTTTGACGGGACCGATCCCGATCAGGTGAGACGTGTAGAAGAAGCCTCTTCCGAACTGTTTAAGAAGGTCATCGAACTGGGCGGCACACTGACGGGGGAGCATGGAATCGGATTGGCCAAGGCGCCGTTCATGGGTCTGGAGCACGATGCAATCAGTATGGATGTCATGCGCTCCATAAAAAGGGTGTTTGATCCAAGTAATATTCTCAATCCCGGAAAAATGGGCATGGAGGTGTAATGGAAGAGAAGTACGAATTTGAAAAAAAATTCCGGGACCAGGTTCTCAGGTGTTCAAGTTGTGGATTTTGCCGGGCTGTTTGCCCGGTTTTCGGGCTTACCAAAAGGCCGGCCTTCAATGCCCGGGGAAAGATGTTGATTCTCAAAGAAGTCATGGACGGAAATGTCCCATTGAATGAGGAATTGATAGAGACCCTTTTTCAATGCACGACCTGCGCCAGTTGCGCGAATCAGTGCCCGTCCGGAGTGAACCCCCCGGAGATCATTAAAGAAGTGAGGAAAGACATGGTTCACAGGGGAACCTGTCACCCGGCTTTTGAGGGAATGAACCGGATTCTGCAGGAACATACCAATATCTACGGGGAAGACGAACCGGAGGATTTTGAGAGAGAACGAAACAAAAAGGCCGAATTTGTTTTCTTTATCGGGTGCGTCGGTTCCTACCGGGAAGATGAGGCCACCATGGCGACCCTGGCTGTTCTGGATCATCTGAAAGTCGACTACACCCTCATCGATGAAGTCTGCTGCAGCGGCGCACTGGAAGATGTGGGATTCCAGGTCAATGAAACGCTGGCTCAGAAGAATGTGGGTCTTATTCTCGCCACGGGCGCCAGGACGGTGATCACCGGATGCCCCTACTGTTCAAGGACTTTTCACAACAAACCCCAATACAGCGCTCTGAAAGATGCGGGACTGAGCATCATCCATGTGAGCCAGTTTCTGAAGGATTTTGATCTGGGAGTCAAAACGGACAAAGTGGTCACCTACCACGATCCGTGCGATCTGGGAAGACATTGTGGCATTTATAATGAACCGCGGGAGATCATCGGCAGAATTGCACCTAACTTCGTGGAAATGAGGCATAACAGGGCCAATGCTCTCTGTTGCGGGGCCGGCGGTGGCGTGCGGGGGGCCTTTGCCAAGAATTCTATAGGCATGGCCCGCAGACGTCTGGAGGAAGTGGAAGAGATTGGGGCTGAGATCGTTCTGACGGAATGCAATTCCTGCGTGCATAATCTCAATAACGCGAAACTGAGGGCACAGAAATTCAAGATTTTTACCACGACACAGTTCTTAAACCAACTCCTTGAGGAGGCAGTGGAATCAGGAATCAGGAGTCAGGAGACAGTCCCGCTCAAATAATATGTAAGGCGGGACAGAAAAAAGAAATGACCTTCCTTCCCTTCTGGCTCCAGTCCCGCCTTACATATTATCCCGGCGGGACTGGCTTCTGGATTCTTCACAAAACCAACGATGGACCTATTTCGACAACAAAGCTTTGCTTTTTCTGACAGGGTTTGAGGGATAAGGCAATGACAGAGCATGGATTGGGAGGAAACAATATGGATTCTGGGACATGGGCTGATTTAAAACTACCCAAAATGAGGATGGTTCGACAACGTTTTGATATCCCTCCCGCAGTGGATGTTTTGGCGGAAGTGGACC
>DUZB01000208.1 GCA_013349725.1 Deltaproteobacteria bacterium
GCGCGTGAACGGTCTCTGCTTCCGCGGCAGCCCTGAAAAGTTTTGCCGCCTGCGGAAACCCTTCCTTGTCCGCCTGTTTTGCAAATGCAAGATATTTTCTATTAGCCTGTGATTCCCCTGCAAACGCATCTAAAAGATTTTGCTCTGTTTTACTCATTTTTTTCTCCTTTCATTTCATCGAGTCCATTCTTCCCTGAGTTAAAAAAAGGGTATCTTCTTCAACAAAATCTTCTTCTTATGAATTCATGATTCATGCCAAAATGACAGGAACACGAAAATAAACCAAAAAAATGTTTAAAATCATAGTATTATCCATTTTTTTCCAAAACGGATGAAAACAGATTCTCTTTAAAATAATCTATTTGATAAGATAACGTGTATCATTTTCCGGTAAAAAAACCAACCTATTGATATCAGAAGGATATGAAAAGCACTCAACTACTCGCTAAGAAACCCAAGTGTAAAGAGAAGAAGCTCCCGACCGGGAAAAGTGTCTCATATCATAACATGAAACAGACTTGTATCATTAAAAACATCCCGGTCAGTTCAATTCTCTGCGGATAGATCCCCTTTTTGGATTGTTAATTGGTTCTTGAGAAGCGTGTCGTAACGTGATAATAGTTACAAAATAACATTTACCTTGAAAACATCGTTGCGCCTATCGTAAGCCTATGACAACAACAGACAATACTTCGAGCATGATTATCAAACAAGCCAAAGAAGTCCTGAATATCGAAGCCCAGAGCATCCTGGGGCTGGTGGACCGAATCGGGCCGGAATTCGTGCATGCGGTAGAACTTATCCTGAAAGCCAAGGGAAGGGTGATTCTCACCGGAATGGGGAAGTCAGGACTGGTCTGTCGAAAGATTTCCGCCACACTGAACAGCACCGGCACATCTTCACTGTTTCTTCACCCTGCGGAGGCAATCCACGGGGACCTTGGAATGGCATCATCGGACGACGTAATCCTTGCCATATCCAACAGTGGACAGACCGCAGAAATTGCCAGGATATTACCCATCCTCAGACAGATTGGCGCCCCCATTATCCTTTTTACGGGAAATCTTGATTCACCCATGGCACGGGCCTGCGACATCGTCATCGATGTAGGGGTTGAGAGAGAAGCGTGCCCCCTGGGACTGGCCCCGACTGCAAGCACTACGGCCGCCCTTGCCATGGGTGATGCCCTCGCCGTCGCCTTGCTCAAGGTCAGGCATTTTGACAAGGACGATTTCAGAAGATTTCATCCCGGCGGAAACCTTGGAGACAGGCTTTCCATAAAAGTACGGGAGGTCATGTTTACAGGAGATCGCGTCCCCGTAGTCCGTCTGGGTTCCAAAGTGAAAGAGGCAATAGAGGAAATCGACGCAAAGGATATAGGCGCCACCCTCATAACCGGGAACAACGGCAGGCTTGTGGGAATTATCAGCGACGGCGACCTGCGAAGGGCACTTATGAGCAAGTCTGAAATCATGAATCTTTCTGTGGAGGAGATCATGTCTCCTTCACCCAAAACCATTGATGAAAACCAGACCGCAGGAGAAGCCCTGACTTTGATGGAATTACACCTGATTACCCATCTGGTTATCGTGGACGTGGATTCCCGGATCAGGGGAGTCGTCCATCTGCATGACCTGTTGGGAAGAGAGGAGTTCAGATTTAATGGAGGCCTTTGCAGCGCCGAAGGGACTCATCGCTGAACTGATTACGCCATTTGAAAGCGATGGGACCATTGATATTTCCGGATTTAGAAGACTGGTGGCGCGCGTTTCCCCCCATGTCCAGGGAGTTTTTCTGGCAAGTCCCCGGGTAGGAGAAGGCGCCATGCTTTCCCTGGATCAAAGGCTCCTGCTCCTCGAAGAAACCATCCTTCACCTCAAGGACCTCCCCGTTTTCATTTTTTTCTGGATTACGGGGGTTCATGAACAACAAACCATGGAGACGGCCTCTGCCGTTCAAAAAAGGTTTAAAATCAAAGGGAGTCCCGGGAATCTTCTTTTTGTTGACACGCCCCTTCTTTATCACAGCAACCGAGGCCTGGTAGGATATTACAAACGGCTGTTCTCCATCATGGATAAACCGGTTATTCTTCACAATGACCCGGTAATCATCGCCTCTTTAAAAAAATCGCTCAAGAGGAACAATATTCGGACGGCAATTTTAAAAGAACTCTGCGAACTGCCGGGAATCAGCGGCCTTATCTTTTCCGGATCTCTGGAAAGGGGCCATCATTACCAGAGTGCGTGCCGAAAAAACGCCAGTTTCAGGATCTATGATGGAGACGAAATACGGTTCCTGGATTACCCCAGCACGAGCGGGGCAATCTCCATCGGAGCGAACCTGGCGCCTAAAGCCTGGGAAAAGATAACCCGGTCATCCCTGCAGCAAATGGATCAGAAAAACAATTATCCCGACCATCTTCAGCAGATATGGGAAACCGGTGAATGTCTG
>DUZB01000395.1 GCA_013349725.1 Deltaproteobacteria bacterium
GTTGTGATCATTAGTAGGGGCGAATCATGATTCGCCCCTACCTGTGCGGATAAATCGGCACCTATAAGGGAGTAGAAATCGGATGGGCGACAAGCTGGATACTTTCATAGACCAATTGCAGGATCAGATTTTCCAGGAAACCCGAGGCGCTTATGGAGTTCTCGCTTTTGAACGATGGCAGAATATGCGCTATATGGGACCCATGGAGAATCCGGATGGACACGCCGGCGTTACCGGTTCGTGCGGGGATACCATGAAAATCTTTTTGAAGATTGAAAACGATCATGTCAAAAAAGCAACATTCCAAACCGACGGGTGCGGCGCCAGTGCCGTGTGCGGGTCGTTTGCAGCGGAAATGGCCCTGGACAAAACCCCGGATGAGTTGCTGAAAATCACGGGGGAAAAAATCCTTGAAATTCTGGGCGGTTTTCCCAAAGACGATGAGCATTGCGCCTTCCTGGCGGCGGAGACTCTCCAGGAAGCGCTCAATGATTATATGATGAAGATAGGCGCTGACAGTTAAAGGAGAACAGAATGATTATCAGTATAGCAAGCGGAAAGGGTGGTACGGGAAAGACCACGGTCGCCACCAATCTGGCCGTTTCCCTTGATGCCGAAGTGCAGATCCTGGACTGCGATGTGGAAGAACCCAATGCCCACCTCTTCATCCGACCCCATATGGAAGAGACCCGGACTATTACCACCCCGGTGCCCGAGGTGGACATGGAGAAATGCAGCCTTTGCGGGAAATGTGGGGAAATCTGTCAGTTCAGGGCCATCATTGTGATTGGAGAAACCGTGCTGCCTTTTGTTGAAATGTGCCATAGCTGCGGCGGCTGCATGGAGGTCTGTCCCGAAAAGGCCATCACCGAGACGACCCGGGAGTTGGGTCGCATCGAAAGGGGGCATCGCAATGGTTTGGAGTTTGTTCATGGAAAACTGAGAGTGGGCGAGGCCATGTCGCCGCCGCTGATTAAGAGCGTGCGGCAATACACACGCCCGGATATGGTGACCATCATCGATGCCCCTCCAGGGACTTCGTGTCCTGTGATTGCATCCATGAAAGGTGCGGATTTTGTGCTGCTGGTAACCGAACCCACGCCCTTCGGCCTCCATGATTTGAAATTGGCCATAGGGGCCGTCCGAATCCTCGGCATTCCCTGCGGACTGGTCATCAACCGATCGGATATGGGTGATGATAAGGTCTTACATTATGCCAAAAGGGAGAATATTCCGGTTCTGATGGAAATTCCCTTTGATCGAAAGATTGCAGAGGCATATTCAAGGGGCGACATGATTGTAGAAGTGATGCCTGAATGGAAAGAAAACTTTATCCAACTGTACAAGGATATTGACGAAATGGCAGGGTCGAAAAGGAGCGTTTCATGAAAGAGATAGTCGTCATAAGCGGCAAGGGAGGAACGGGGAAGACCAGTATTATTTCGGCGTTTGCTTCCCTTGCCGAAAGCAAGGTGCTCTGCGATGCGGATGTGGATGCGGCGGATCTTCACCTGATAATGGCCCCCACGATAAAGAAACGCCATGATTTTGAATCCGGACACACCGCGAAAATTGATCCGGATAAATGCACCCAGTGCGGCCAGTGCCGGGACCTATGCCGATGGGATGCCATCAGCGAAAATTTTGTGGTGGACGAAATCGAATGCGAGGGCTGCGGGGTCTGTTATTATTTCTGTCCTGAAAAAGCCATAGCGTTTCCGATCAACACCTGCGGCGAGTGGTTTATTTCCGACACGCGTTTTGGTCCCATGGCCCATGCCAGGCTGGGCATTGCCGAAGAGAATTCCGGAAAACTGGTATCGCTCATTCGCCGGGAAGGGATGAAACTGGCCCAAGAAAAGAACCTGGATTTACTGCTTACGGACGGTCCTCCCGGTGTGGGATGTCCGGTAATCGCTTCTCTTGGGGGGGCTTCGGCTGTCTTGATCGTGGCCGAACCCACGGTTTCGGGCAAGCATGACATGGAAAGGGTGTCGGAGCTGGCGGCATTTTTCAAGGTCCCGGCAATGCTTTGCATTAACAAATTCGATCTCAATCCCGGGATGGGACAGGCTATTGAGGCCTTTGCGAAAGAAAAGAACATCAGGGTCATTGGCCGCGTTCCTTTTGATCATGCCTTTACACACGCCATGGTTCAAGGAAAGACCATTGTTGAGTTTGATGAGCAGGGGGAGGGTTCCCGGGCTGTTAAGGACATTTGGGGAAAATTGGCAGAAAGTCTTGAAAATTGATCCATGAAAATTTTTTAAAACGAATACTGTGAGAGATAAACTCTCAGAGTGAAACTGTAAGAATCTAATCGTGAGGAGGGACGGAACATGCCAAGAGGAGACGGAACAGGACCGGGAGGCCAGGGCGCTGGAACAGGTCGCGGAATGGGCAGAGGCCAAGGTGGGCAGGGCAGAGGCCAAGGCGGGGGGA
>DUZB01000399.1 GCA_013349725.1 Deltaproteobacteria bacterium
CATTCTACCTTCCTCGATAGCCTCTAACAACTCGGGCAGTCTTTCGCCTTCTCCCACGATACCGTAGTCCGCCCCCAGGACCTCCATCAGTTCGTCGGGGAACAGGCTGAATCCGCTTCCCCCCAATATGATTGGCGCCTTGGTATGTTTGCGGATGGTTTTCATCAACTGCAGGTACGCACCGAAAAAGCCATTTTTGTCGGATTGCTCTGAACTGTCAATATTTCTGAGCGAGAGGCCCACAACATCGGGAGCGTAGTAGACCAGGGTTTCTCCCAGGGATGCCTGGTCAACCGGATCATTCATGTCCAGAACGCGGACATCATGAGCTTCCCCGACGGCGCCCGCCACGTAATCAAGTCCCAGAGGGTACACAGGGTAGGGGCTTTTTACCGTATTCGCGGATATAAGCAATATCTTCATAAGAAACCTTTGTTCAAAATACCGATTCCTGTAACATATGGTCCGAACCCCACAATCAGAATTCCTTTTCCGCCCAGATCCGAACGTCCTTTGTCGCAAAGGTGTTCAGGGATTTTTCCCGATTCGGCAAAAGCGATGGCTAAAACGGTGGCCACGGCGGAGGCGGAGGCGAACTGCCCTGTTATCGTTCTGTAGTCCAGGACGGAACCCATGAAATCCGATTCTTCAAGAAACTGGTTTAACTGTTTGTGGCAATGAGCTTTTTCATGCTCAGGAATGCCCGCGAACAAGGCGCAGTATTGGTTGTTCAGATTTTTGGGGCCGCCGAAGCTGGAGATGAGTCCACGAATGGTGGATCCGTCGTCGCAGGATTTTTCCAGGAAGATCGGGGAAAGGTTCATTCCTGAAGATTTCGCCCCTCTCTTCAGAAGGAGCGCTCCTCCTCCATCCGACCTGGCGGTGTTTCCAGGGGCCGATGGGTCAAAAAGAGGAGAAAGAGTTTCATGATATTCATCTCCTCCGATCACTAACACGGGTGCATCCGATCCCCGGGATAACAGGCTCGCTGTCAAGAGGGCCTGTTCAAACGAGTAATTCCCTCCCGTGGTGGTGATATTGGGGCCGGTGGCCTGAAATTGTATGGCAGCCTGCCCTGCAGAGGCGTTGTGAACCGGAGCCGATAAAATCGGTAGGGCTTGCAAATTGGTCATCAGAATCGATAAGTTGTGTCATAAAGCTAAATGTTTCTGAAAGGGAGCCCCAGCCTGTGCCAAAAAACAGGGAGCCCGGTTTTTCTTTCAAAGCGGAGTTTTCCCAGGCATCCATCCCAAGAGATAAAACCATCCTTGGCAATCTTTTCATCCGCCGAACCGTTTTTGCCGGAAGATTTCGGGTCAGTTCCTTTTCCGGCAGAATTCCTTTGCACTCTTTTCCCTGAGATACGGCTTTCAGAGTTTCGGCCATAAACCCGGCCCCCGAGACGAGCGATCTGCCGGCAATGGTGAGGGGGAGGTCCGAGGTTGGATCGTTGTCCTTCACCGGGTTACCCGGAGTTCCGATGACAACCGCGGCATTGTTTCCACCGAAGCCGAAGGAGTTTGAAAGAACGGTCCGGATATTTTTTTTTACAGGCGCCCTCACCGGGTTCATATTAAGGGTGGGGTCAGGAACCTTACAGCCGGTATTGGGAGGGACCATGCTGTTTTTCATAGCCATCACGGAAATGATGGCCTCGATGGCTCCCGCCGCTGCAAGGGAGTGCCCCATGGCGCCCTTGACGGAAGAATGACAGGGAATCGTGTTTCCAAAAAGCCTGTTTACCGCTGCGGATTCCGAAGAGTCGTTGTCAATGGTCCCTGTTCCGTGCAGGTTGATATAATCGACATCCAGGGGAGAGACGCCCGCATCCCGGAGCGCCGTCTTCATGGCCTCCAGTGCCCCTCTGCCTTCAGGATGGGGGGATGCGGGATGAAATGCATCGCAGCTCAAACCGGCGCCAAGGATTTCGGCGATGGCATTTTCGGGCACATGGTCAGCCCCCTTAAGGAAGATGGCCCCGGCGCCTTCTGCTACCGTCATTCCCTTCCTGTTCAGATCAAACGGTCTTGCCCCTGCAGGGTCGATCAACTGGAGCGATTTAAACCCGTAATAGGTCAAGCGGCACAGGCAGTCCGCTCCCACGGCCAGGACGCTGTCTATCCTCTTTTGTCTCAGCATTTCCAGCGCCACTTTGATCGCCGCGGCGCTGGAAGAACAGGCTGTCGAGACGGTGATTACCGGACCCGTACACCCAAGGATCGAAGCAAGATAGTCGGCAACGGAACCGGCGGCGTGATATCTGTAAGATGCAGGGGACGGTTCGTGCTCCCGAAGGTTTTTCTCGGTTTCGGCCATCCCTCCGGTTGTGGTTCCCACGATGATGGCGCCGGGCGGTTTCTCCGACCCGGTCATTGCTTCTTCGGCCGCAATCCGTGCAAGAATATGTGTCCTGGGCAGACCATTGCCCTTGGGTAAACCG
>DUZB01000221.1 GCA_013349725.1 Deltaproteobacteria bacterium
GATTTTCCAGCGTCGCTTCGCTCCGATTTGGGGGTGTCCGCTTTGCTCTGGAATGGGTGTCCGGAATGGGCTGGAATTGGTGTCCGGATTCGCCGGAATACGCACCTATCACGGTCTGACGCCATCATACCTATATCATCTGTTATTTCAAGATTTTGCAGGTTACTTATGCCAGTCTCCTTCGATAGTCCGTCAAGCACAGTACGAAAATTTTGGGGCTTTCGCGGACAGATTTCGAAAAGTGGTTTGAAGTTGAAAGAAAGGACCTGAAAAGGCCAAAACTTTAAAATGGATCTTTGAATAGGTGTGGAAGGGTGGCAAATCACATGCCTAAGTATGCGGAGCGGATCGTGGAATCCTCCAAGAGCTGTTTTCCTGTCCCCTCCCTGGTGACTTTTCCAGTTTCCATGACATAGGCACGGTGCGCCAGACGCAGGGCATGCTGGGCATTCTGCTCCACAAGCAGTATGGAACGGCCCTGGCGGTTAATTTCCCCTATCGTTCCGAAAAGCTCAGCCACCAGCAGGGGGGCTAATCCCAGGGAGGGCTCATCCATCATGAGAAGTTCCGGTTTTGCCATAAGGCCCCGTGCGATGGCCAACATCTGCTGCTCTCCGCCCGAGAGCGTATGGGCCATCTGCCGTTTCCGTTTCGGCAAGATGGGGAAGAGTTCAAAGACCCACTTAAGGGTCTGTTCCCGAACGGCCCTGGCCTTCTTTGGGTAGGCGCCCAGTTCCAGGTTCTCCATGACACTCATATGAGGAAAAAGGCGCCGTTCTTCGGGGACCAGGCATAACCCCAGATTCACTACCTCATGGGGGCTCAAACGTTCAATAACCCTTCCTCGAAATCGCACCTCTCCGGAGGAGGGACGGATCAGCCCCTGTGCCGTTTTTATGGCTGAACTCTTGCCGGCGCCGTTAGACCCCAGGAGAGTGACAATCTCCCCTTTCCGCACGAGAAAGGAGACATCCCAGAGGGCCCGAATCGATCCGTAAGATACGTTGATACCATCCACCTCAAGCATGGGAGGTCTCCCCGGTGTCCTCGAATTTTCCGATGTAGGCCTGGATCACTTCCGGATCACTGACGACTTCTTCCGGAACGCCTTCCGCAATCTGGACCCCGTAATTGAGAACAACGACCTTCTTGCAGAGTTTCATGACCACTTTTAAAATATGTTCGATCATGATAACGGTAATGCCTCTGGCCTGAATCTGCAGAATCGTATCCATGGTTCGAAGGACTTCCGTGGGATTCAGGCCGGATACCACTTCATCAAGAAGCAAAAGATCCGGAGCCGTCGCCAGGGCCCGCGCGATTTCCAGGTGTTTTTTTTCGACCAGGGTCAAGCCTTCTGCCGTGTGGGTCGCCTTGCCGCCCAGGCCGACAAACCGCAGGATTTCCATGGCCTCCATGGAACGGTCTTCTCTGGATGGCGGACGGGATCTGCCGAACCCCAGGCCGATGAGGACATTTTCCATGGCGGTCAGGGAGTTGAAGGGCCGAACCAACTGGTAAGTCCTTGCAATACCCAGGCGGCATACCCGAGCCGGCCCCATCCTCGAAGTCACCTTTCCCATGAAAAGGACTTCACCTTCAGTGGGCGTCATCGCCCCGGAGATAATATTGAACAGGGTGGTTTTCCCGGAGCCGTTGGGTCCGATAATTCCCGTTATGGCATTCCTTTCGATCTGCAGATTAATATTGCTCAGCGCCTTGATGCCCCCGAAGGTCTTGGATACCCCCTTGCACTCCAGAAAGCAGGTCATGGCGTTTCCCCCACCTTTCCGGTTTCAGATTTCTTAAAATAATCAATCTCTTCTCCAAAACCCATCCATCCAACGATCGGCTTGATCCAGCGGGTGCGCACAAGCCCCCCCGGCAGGAAAAGCCCTAATAAGATCAAGACCAGCCCGTACATAGCCAGATGGAAGTAAGGAACCTTTGTCCACAAAAATTCCTGCACCATTGTAATGAAGATGGCCCCCACCAACGGCCCTGCCATGGTGCCCGTTCCTCCCAGCATAGCCATGACAATGGGGCTGAGTGCGATTTCAAGCCCGAATACGGAAGGGGGGCTGATATAGGTCATGTTCCAGACATAAATCCCGCCGGCAAGGCTGGCGGGAACGGAGCTGATGATAAGCGCCAGACCCTTGTACAGGGATGTGGGAACCCCGAAGGCCCGGGCTACCTCCTCATCTTCTCGAATGCTGAAAAGGGCCAATCCGAATTTAGATCGTGCGATAAAATGACTGAGCGCCATGGTGGCGCCGGACACTGCCAGGATCAGGTAATAGGCTGTCACCATGTGGTTCCCCGGAGGCGTGGAGATGCCTCCGGACCCGCCGGTCAAGTCTCGCAGGTTGACGGTCAACACCTCCACGAGGCTGATCAGACCGAACG
>DUZB01000206.1 GCA_013349725.1 Deltaproteobacteria bacterium
GTAAAAGAGTAAGATTATGATTACGATTAAGATTATGACCTTCCGAACGTACTCTCGACTAATTGGATCAAGTGGGCGAAGTTAGAACCAAGCCCCATGTTTAGAATTGCTGAGGTCCAGGAGTTCACTTGACGACGGGTGGGCGCTTTGATAAAGAGTATGTATGAATCTACTGGATATTTTCATCATTGCCGTGATCGGGTTTTTTCTTGTGCGTGGAATCTTTCGCGGCTTTATAAGAGAAGTCGGTTCCCTTGCCGGCGTCATTTTGGGGATATGGCTTGGTTCTGTTTTTGAGACGGCTTTCACGGGTTACTTAGAGTCCTATTTCCCCGATGGAAAATATCTTGCTTTGATCAGTTTTGCCATGATCTTTTTTGCCGTTCTGGTGTTGTGTAACCTTATCAGCTGGGGATTGAAGAAGCTGGTCAAAAAACTGTTCCTTGGTTGGGCGGACATGGCCCTGGGGGTCGCACTGGCTGTCCTTAAAGGGGTTATCCTCTCCTATTTTGGAATTGTGCTGCTTACCTTCTTTATCCCCTCCAAATCGACACTGATTACGGATTCAAGGCTTGCGCCTCTGGTTGTTGCCTCCTATCAGTCCGTCCTTGGCTTGGTTTCTTCCAAAGACTATGAGAAATGGAAGAAAAATTTCATCGGGGAAAAAGAAAAATTGGATTCCCGCCGCGGCGGGACCGGAAAAGCGAAAGGTTCCTGAGCGCATGATAAATAATGAAAGACTGGCAGAGACGGTCAGGGGGCTCGTTGAACTCGTGGCACGGCTTCGAGGGCCTGGCGGATGCCCCTGGGATGCGAAACAGACCGATGCAACCATAAAGATCTATCTGATTGAAGAGGCGTATGAGGTGCTTGACGCCATCGAAAATGGATCCCCTGACGAGTTATGTTCTGAGCTGGGGGACCTTTTTTTCCAGGTCCTTTTTCTGTGTCAGTTGTCGGCTGAAAGGGGAGATTTTGATTTCGTTCGAGTGGTCGAAAAGATTACGGAGAAAATGGTGCGCAGGCACCCCCATGTTTTTGGCAAAGCAAACGTAGCGAATGCGGAAGAGGTTGCTGATAACTGGAACCGGATAAAAAGGGAGGAAAACGGCCAATCAGAGTCTTTTTCATCGCAGTTGATGAGTGTTCCCGGGAATCTTCCTGCTCTTTTAAGGTCTCACCGCCTCAGCGAAAGGGCTTCCAAAGCGGGGTTTGACTGGAAGAGTGCCGGGGCTGTGTGGGAAAAGGTGGAAGAAGAGTTTCATGAATTAGGGGCAGCGGTTTCTGCTGGAGACAGTAACGGTGTTTCAGAAGAGTTGGGCGATCTGCTTTTCAGCCTGGTGAATCTGGCAAGATTCTGGAACACCAATGCTGAGGAACTCCTGAGAATGGCAAACAGAAAATTTTTGCGGCGTTTTAAAAGGCTGGAAAAAGTCCTCAATGCAAAAGGGATCGGGATGAAAGAGGCCACGGCGGAACAGATGGATCTGGTGTGGGAGGAAGGAAAGGCCCGGGGGGAGTGAAGACCTTTGACAAAGAAAAAAAAGAAAAAAAGCTTTATAAGGACGGCCCTGGCATGGTTGCTGTGGTTTTTTTTGATAGCAGTGATCTTGAGTATGTTCCAGGTTGCACTTGTAAGGTTCATGAATCCCCCCGTCACATTAGACGCGCTCTGGAAAGGAGTTCTCCGGTTATGGACGGTGCAGCCCGACAGCAGAACGTCTTCCTGGCGAGGGCTTGACGAGATTTCCCCTCATATGAGAAGGGCCGTTCTTGCCGGGGAGGATCAGCGGTTTTTAGCCCATCATGGATTCGATTTAACGGAGATGGGCCAGGCGATCAAAGAGATCGTTTCCGGGAAAGGCGTAAGAGGTGCAAGCACCATTACCATGCAGGTGGCAAGGACCGTTTTTCTCTGGCCCGAAAGGACCTGGAAGAGAAAGTCTATCGAGGCATACTATACCCTGTTGATAGAGCTGTTCTGGTCAAAGAAAAGAATCCTTGAAGTGTATCTGAATACGGTAGACTGGGGAAACCGGATAACCGGGATTGAAGAAGCTTCCACAAAGTATTTTCATGTATCTCCCATGGACATTTCCATGCCCCAGGCCGCGTTTCTGGCCGCTATCCTGCCGAGCCCGCACAGATGGTCGCCCACAAAGCCCGGTCCGGAAGTATTAAGAAGACAGAAAAGGATACTTCGAGACATGGACAAGATGCCGCTATTGTGAAACTGGCTTGGTTCTAATTTCGCCCACTTGATCCAATGAGTCGAGAGTACGTTCGGAAGGTCATAATCTTAATCGTAATCATAATCTTACCCTTTTACAGCCTATTTTAGAGCTGCCCGATTATGATTACGAGTAAGATTATGAGTAAGAAAATAAATCCAATGAACC
>DUZB01000394.1 GCA_013349725.1 Deltaproteobacteria bacterium
CAGGAGAGTGGAACGTAAGGACAGAAACCCAACCTGAACACTGACACCTGACACCTGGATAAATTTAAGCTAAATTACCAACAGTCTTGATTCACACCCGTACGGGTGCAGACTGCACGGGCGATCCCCGGGTTAAAAGAAACTCGTCCCCTTTAAGGAATGTGACCAAAATAGGAATACTCTTTCATGAACCCATGTGATACAATCCGTCTTCAGTTTTAAGGTATTTGAGGCAGCAAGGCGGTATTTCTTTCCCGATGGTTCTCTGATTGACCGAGGATACCGTGCTGTGATAATTTCACACTTCAAGCATTCCAACGAAACAGACAGGTTCAATGGACATAAAAAAATCCTTTCAAATTCTTGAATTAAAGGTAGGGGCTTCTGAGACGGAAGTCAGACAGGCCTATAGGGATATAGCGAGTGTCTGGCATCCGGACAGGTTTTCCGGTAACCCGAGATTGAAGAGAAAGGCGGAAGAAAAGCTCAAGGAAGCCAATGCGGCTTACGAAACGTTGAAATCCTTTTTCAATGGAGGCGAAACTGCTGAGTCGGCCGGAAAAAAAAAGGAAAAAGGCCGGGAGGCGGAAAAAGGAGGGGAGGTTTCCCGAACAGAACTTTTTGTTGAGACAGGTACCGAAGTTGTTCTGACGCTGTGGGCGCATCTTACCAGAAAAATGGGGCGGATTCTTTCAGACACCGGAAAAAGAAGGTAGGGTGCGACTTGGCATTTGTACATAAAGAGATGAAACGCCTCATGGGCAAGGCTATTCACAGCAAGGGGATGATTGAAGATGGCGATCGCGTTCTGGTTGGCGTTTCGGGAGGAAAAGACAGCCTTTCTCTCCTGTATCTGTTGAGAGAAAGGATCAAACGTATCCCCATCGACTATCATATTACGGCCGTACATGTGGATCCCGGGTTCGGAGTGGATTCAGCGGGAAAAATGGAGGACTTTTTTCGTGAGAACGATTTCGAATACAGGGTTTTTCGAACAGACATAGGGATCAGAGCGCACTCGAAAGAAAATCGCGAAAATCCCTGCTTTCTCTGCTCGCGTTTAAGACGAAAACTGCTCTTCGAACTGGCGGATGAACTCAACTGCGGCAAAATCGCACTGGGGCATCACAAGGACGATCTGATTGAGACTTTTTTTCTGAATATGTTCTTCGGAGCTTCTCTGAGCACCATGCTCCCGGTACAGGAACTTTTCCAAGGAAAGCTGGCGATCATTCGACCACTCTATCTCATCGACGAAGACCTGATACGACGGTATACGGTGAAAATGGGTTGGGAGGACATCGATCTGGGGTGCCCTACGGCTGGTATTTCAAAGCGGCAGGAAATCAAGGAAATGCTTCTGGGTTTTTACAAGAGCAACAGTAAAATCAAAGGAAATATTTTCCACGCGCTCAAAAACCCAAAACCTGAGTATCTGCTTTAGGTATTTAACATTTAACATTGAATATTAATGGAAATTTTAACTTCTGGAGGAATTATGCCGGTAGATATGCCAGAGATATTGTCTCGAGTTTCGCTTTTTTCACTCGTAAAAAAAAGAGATCTGAAGCGTATAGCCAAGCTGGCGAATCATCATTCATTCAAAAAAGGCGATGTGATCATACGGGAAGGAACCAGGGATGGGCGCCTGTTCATCATTATTTCCGGGCATGTTGAAATAATCAAAGACCTCCACGGACCCGGCAAAGAAACCCTGAGGATGTTCGGGGCTAACAGTTATTTTGGGGAAATGGCGCTGATCGACGATTATATCCGGACCGCCAGTGTGGTGGCCGTGGAAGATACCGACGTCCTGACCCTGGATCAATGGAATATCCGTGAGGAGATCAAAAAATACCCTTCCATCGCCATAGAACTGCTACAGACGCTGGGAAGACGGATACGGGCATTTGAAGAAAAGTGAAAGGAATCCTTAATAGTAAGATGATTTTTTCTTCCTCTGTTGCTTCCCCATGACAAGGCCAAAGAAAAATCCAAAGAGCAGAACCAGCGCCCCTGTCAGGAACCACCTGTTCCGTTCTGATGCTTTCATGGCATCGTTTTCTTTCTGTAAAATACCATTTGTTTTCTGGATTTCTTCCAGATCCGCAAGGGTGGTTTCATGCTCTTCTTTCAGTTTCAGAAATCCTTTGGATTCCTTTTTCAGTGTTTCATAGCTGGTGCGAAGGCCCAACAGAATTTTGCTGGTTTCCTGAAGTTTTTCCTGGCATTTATCTCTTTGGAGGACGCTTTCTCCGCATCCCTTTCCCGAATTGGTGAGCTCTGTTTTGAGACGAGAATTTTCTTCCGTCAACGCGTTTAGCTGAATGGGAAGCGGGAGACGCGTTACGAGATACCGACTCAGGACCCACCCTTCTTTATT
>DUZB01000347.1 GCA_013349725.1 Deltaproteobacteria bacterium
CGGGCTCTGGCAAGGGGTCTCCGGGACTGCGGTATGGATGTGGCGGGGGATCCGGCCATTGATTTCACAGAAACCCACCAGGTCATTTTGAACGTGGGATACAGCCGCGGACCGGAAATTGCGGGGGAACTGGAAGCCGGCAACATCATCTGCAATTACCAGGCAGCACCCTCCGATGAGGGTTTCACCGCCTCAGGAGCCCTGCGATTGGGCACATCCGAGATGACTCGATTCGGGATGGAGAAGGAAGATTTCCAACAGGTGGCTCAGCTCATTGCGGATGTGGTCAGAGATAAGAAACAGGTAAAGGACCAGGTCAAGGCCATGAGAAAAAAATTCCAGGAGATTCAGTTCTGCTTTAAAGGCGAGGAATATGATGAACTCCTGAAAATTCTGCACGGGCTCATTTGAATGCGGAGAATAGAATGGATTTCAAAATTATGTTTACCACCTTTGCGATGATTTTTCTTGCTGAACTGGGGGATAAGACGCAACTGGCAACNTTTGCCCTGGCCGCGGAGAGCAAAACACGACTGGCCGTATTCATCGGTTCCGCAACCGCGCTTGTACTCACTTCACTGCTGGCAGTCCTTTTCGGGGGCGCCATAACCAAACTGATTCCCCCAAATTATATCAAGGCGGGAGCAGGCACTCTTTTCGTTGTTCTGGGGTTGTGGATGCTGATATTTCCCGGAACCAAGTGACCTCATGCCTGCATGTACCCGAAAACCGAGGCGGAGCCTCTAAAAATTCATTCCCAGGCAGAGCCTGGGAACGAGAAAAAAAGTCTATTCCTTCAAAACACCATATTTTTCCCGATAGGCTACCGGAGCCCGGCGAGGTGTCGTCTTCACTTCTTCAGCGGGTTTGCCAAGGGCGATGACGCCTGCAATTTCAAGGTTTTCCGGAATGTTGAGTACGGGTTGCAATACCGCCGGCCGAAAGAAGGTAAACCACAGGGATCCCAGCCCCAGTTCAGTAGCTTTCAACATCATATTCTGAATGCACGCCGATGCCCCCTGTAAAGCACCGTATTCCTGGCCGAAAAACATACCCAGGCCTCCCTTTCCAGGATCAAAGACCACTACAATAAGAAGTGGGGCTTCCTGAATGAAATCCGCGGAATATTTCTTCGCCCATCCGGGTCCGTCTGCGGCAATTACCTCATTTTTCGCTTTTTCACCCGCCTCTTTGACCTGTGCCTTCATGCCGGGATCAGTGACCACAATAAATTCCCACGGCTGAAGGTTCAATGGACTGGGCGCCCGACATCCGGCCTGCAGAATCGCGTCTATCTGTTCCTCGGTTACAGGCGTGGAATCAAAGGCCCGACAACTTCTTCTGGTGGTAAGCAATTTGCTGAATTCCATCTCTTTTTTCCTCCTTCAAGACCTCGTTTAGTGGTCGGTTAGTTGAGTTGTTAATCGGTTACTAAACTTCCAATCAGATAATCCACCGAATACCCGACAAGTTCCGGATAGTCTTTCCCTTTTAAAATCGTCGTTCTGAGCTTGCTGAATAGGATCAGCCCGTGAAGCGCAGCCCAGAACATCATGGCGAATTTTCTCCCATTTACTTTTCGGAATTCTCCGGCAGCCATTCCCTCCTCAATAGTAGTAACCATCAGGAAAATAATTTGATTGCCCTGCTGGTCGATCATTTCCTTCAGTTCCTCGCCTAACAAAGTTCCAGGCGAAGAGAGAAAATAGTTGATAATATCGAAGTAATCCCTGTTTTCCGCACTGAAGTCAAGATAGCTTCCGGCAATGGCCCTGAGCCGATCGGGACCGCCTTTTTCCCGGGAAAGAGCCTTCCTGGCTTTTTCGTGCAACAGCTCAATCCCTTCCTGCTGCAGAGCCGCGAATATTTCTTCTTTACTCTTAAAGTAGGAATAGATGGTCCCCACTCCAAGCTCTGCATTTTTTGCAATCTTATTCACGGAAGTGGCCTGCAGGCCCTCTGCAAAAAGCAGATCCCTGGCAGCATCAAGGATCTGTCTTTTCCTTTCTTCTTTCTCTCGATCTCTTCTCTCTTTTAAACCCATAGAATATCCTGTTTATTCGTGTAATTCGTTTAATTCGTGGTTGAAAAAGTGTTTTCATGGTAAAGGATCATTCCAATTCGCTTCTCAACTTCTTTGCCATCATCCTTTCATAGACGCCAGGCGCCAGGCGGCTCATCCAGTAACTGAGTTTACCGATCGGGGTCAGCACCAGCAGATTTTTGCGTTTAACGGCAGCCCTGTATATTGCCTCCGCCGCCTCTTCAGGTGTTCCCTGACTTCCCACGGTGGATTGAGGATGGTCCGTCACATGGCCGTCTCCGCCAAGGGCCCTGGTCTGGAGGTTCGTCCTGACAAAACCGGGACACACAATCATCA
>DUZB01000342.1 GCA_013349725.1 Deltaproteobacteria bacterium
CCCCGCCGGTCAAGTCTCGCAGGTTGACGGTCAACACCTCCACGAGGCTGATCAGACCGAACGTCGCCAGGGCGAAATAGGCGCCCCGCAACCTGAAAAGGGGATAGCTGACCATGGCGGCAAAGCAGGCTGTGAGCAATACTGCCGCAACAAGGGCCGATGCCAGATGGAATCCCTGGTTCAGCGTAATGGCGGCGGTATAGGCCCCCAGGCCAAAGAAGGTGGAATGGCCCAGGTTCATATATCCCATGTAGCCCCCTACAATATCGTAGCTGAGGGCCAGCACAAAGTAGACTGCCAGCAGAAAGATCCAGACAATTCCGTAAGAGACCCCTACAAAGGGCAAAGCGGCCAGGATGCCTGCACAAAGCACGATCAAGAAAAAAGGCAGCCGTTTTCCTCTCCGGTTCATTTCTTTGCCCCAAAAAGACCTTCAGGCCTGACAACAAGGATGAGAATCAGCAGAATAAAGGCGATGGTGGGCGCCCATTCAGCCCCGCAATAGTAGGCCGTCATGGTTTCCGCCACACCCAGGATGAGACCTCCAAGCACCGATCCCACAATGCTCCCGAGACCTCCCAAAACCACTACACAGAGATATTTAATGGTCAGCGGAATCCCCATGGTCGGCGTGACGGTAAAAAGGGTTACATAAAAAGCACCGGCGGAAGCGGCCAGCGCCATACCGATGCTGAAGGCTACGGCCGAGATCCTGGATATGGGAATTCCCACCACCTTGGCCCCTTCCCGGGACTGGGTAATGGCCCTGATGCTCTTCCCCACATAGGTCCTTCGAAGGTAGATCTGCATGGCAAAGGCGAGGATAAAGATGAACAAAAGGATGAGAAGGCGTGTGGAGGATATGACGACTCCAGCCAGCTCCAACGGGGGAAGCGAATAGGAAATCCCGGTTACCGGGCGGTCCCAGAAATAAGAGGTGACATCCTCAATAAAAAGGGAGGCGCCCAGGGTAACCAGAATCGAGGCCGTGAGCAACTGGTGTGGCGGCTTGTCGCTGATCTTTTTCAACAGAATCACGTAGAAGCCGACACCCAGGACCATGAAGACCGGGATCACCACAACGGCAGCCACAAACGGATTTATCCCAAGCGCCGCAAAAAGCCCGTAACTGAGGAGAGCCCCCAGCATGAGAAATTCCCCATGGGCCAGATTGAGCACATTGAGGACCCCGAAAGTGATGGAGAGGCCAAAGGCGGCAAGTCCATAGATGCCGCCTAAAAGGACCCCTCCCACCAGAAGTTGGATGAAATCTGCCGACACGATAATCCTTTAGGGCCTACTTCCATTCCGGGCGCGGATAGATATGTTTGCCTGTGGCCACATCGGCGGGATACACCACTTTATACACGCCTTCCTGAATCTGGGATGGATAGGTATTGAGCGAACCATATCCTGTCTCGTGGAAGTATTCCTCCCCCAATACCGTTCCCATACGAAGCCCCTTCAGGCTTTCCATCAACGCCTTTTTGTCGAGGGTTCCCGCCTTTTCAATAGTGGCCTGAAGGATCTGGAAAGCAGCCACATAAGCCGGGGACCAGGGATACATGGGTTCACTGATCTTGGCTCGCTTGAGCAGGTCGTTAATCAGGGCCGTGTCGCCAAGTTTCATTCCCTCAACCCAGTAGGACTGCCCGATGATGTAGTCGGCGGCACTGCCCAATGCGTCCCTTAAGATTCCGCTGTGGTGGATGCAGTGATATTCCTTGGGATTCAGTTTCATCTCCTTGGCCTGTTTCATGAAGTTGATGGCAAAAGGGATATTGGAAGACACATAGACAATGTCAGGGTTCTCTTTTTTGAGTTTCGTGATAATGGGCGTAAAGTCACGGGTGTCGGCCGGTACGATATCGCTGGATAAGACCTTCAGGCCCGCCTTCTCCGCAAGTGCATTGGAACCTTTGAACACGCCCAGAGGGTGTATGGTATCCTCCACCACAAAGGACACCGTCTTGGCCTTTCCCTCGCTCTGGATCATCTCCCAGTAGCGATACGTGTAGCGCGGACCCAGATCAATGACGCCCACAAGCCAGTTAAACCCACGGGAATAAATCTTGGGTGAATTGGCACAAATCGCGATAAAGGGCACCTGATGGTTTTCGCCGGCCGTGCTGGCTGCAAAGGTAAGCGGGCTGCTGTAGGGCCCCAGAAGCAGGTCTACCTTGTCCACCGTAGCCAGCCGTTCATAATACTTCTTCACCGTGGCCTGATCACTTCTGTCATCATAAATAGTGAATTTGACCGGCAATTTCTTCCCGTATTCTTTGACCATGATGCCGCCCTGCTCGTTGATCATATCGGCCCAGGCGTTCATGAGCCGTTCGAAGGGGCCGATCTCGGATGAAAAAT
>DUZB01000217.1 GCA_013349725.1 Deltaproteobacteria bacterium
AACCGGTTCACTCTTTTTTCCAATCAGGCTGAGATCCACTGAAGGCATGCAATAACCTCTCTTTCAAATGTTTTATTGGTTTCCCGTCAACCTACCGCAAGACAGGCTCAGGGATGCAGAAATTGCTTCTTTTTCTTTCCACGTTGGAAATACATTGATCATCCCATGAAAATATGCATGATGGTATCCTGTTTAGTGACTGAACAAAATTAAAACAACTTATTTCGATGTTTTCGTTCGGACTGAATAAGAAAAGCCCAATGCCTGGATTTGGAGCCGTAAATGATCGTATTGCAACGCTTCGACAGAATCCTTGCCAGAATTGAAGGATGGCTCATTATTGCCATGCTCTGGCTCATGGTAATCTTCACCTTTTTACAGGTGGTGTTGCGGGGACTCTACACCCATGGGCATTTGCCATGGGCCAACACCCTCATGGGACAGATCGACTGGTCTGAGCCGTTGGTCAGGCTTCTCGTACTGTGGATCACCTTTTTAGGCGCCTCTTTACTGACCAGGGATGGCAAGCATATTCAGATCGACCTACTCTCTTCCATCCTGCCCCCACGCTGGCTTCCCCTTCGGGATTGCATCCTTTCCGTGGTTTGTGGGGCCATCTGTGCGATCATGATCAAAGTGTGCGTGGATTATCTGAGCATGGAAATGGAATTCGGTGGAACCATGTTCCTTGCACTGCCCAGCTGGACAGGGCAGATTATCCTTCCCGCGGGATTCGCGCTGCTCCTGACCCGTTTCGTACTCAGGGCCATCGACCATGGAATCCAAACCGTAAGGAGTAACCCGAGATGATATTCATCCTGGCACTCCTCCTCATTCTCCTGGTCATCTCCGGCCTTCCCCTCTTCGCTGGAATTCTTGGCGCCGCCCTCCTGGGGCTTTATACCGGCGGCGTTGAATTTACAGCCATCCCCATCGAGATCGTGCGCCTGGCCAATGCGCCCATCCTTCTGGCTATTCCTCTATTTGCCTTTGCGGGATACCTTCTTTCTCAGGGAGGAACTTCCGCCCGGCTCGTAAGGTTTTCACAAAGCCTGCTGGGATGGCTCCCCGGGGGATTAGGGGTGGTAGCCCTGGTCACCTGCTCTTTTTTCACAGCCTTGACCGGAGCGACCGGGATCACCATCATCGCCTTAGGGGGGTTGCTGTACCCGGCTCTGATTTCACAGCGCTACAGGGAAAACTTTGCCCTTGGCCTCATGACCACTTCCGGATCTCTTGGGCTCCATTTCCCACCAAGCCTTCCCATTATACTCTACGGGTTTGTTTCCGGAACCAGTATCGAAAAGCTTTTCATGGCAGGCCTGATCCCGGGGATTCTCATCATCGCGATTCCATCCCTTTATTCCGTCTATATGGGAAAGAAATGGAAACTGGACCGGCCCCGTTTTTCTGCAGGGGAATTCCTCGGCGCCCTGAAAGGAGCAGCCTGGGAATTACCTATCCCTTTCCTCATTTTAGCCGGAATCTACTCGGGCCTGTGCACGGCCACGGAAGCCGCGGCCCTGACGGTCGTCTACGTTATCCTCCTGAAGATCATGATATTTAAAGAGATCAAGCTATTGCAAGAGCTTCCGGAAATCATGAAGGAAAGCATGAAAATGGTTGGGGGAATCATGATCATTTTAGGATCCGCGCTGGCCTTTACCAACTATCTCGTGGACGCCTTCATCCCCATGAAAATCCTCGCATTCATGGAAGGGCTGATGGACAGCAAAATCGGGTTTCTGATTCTTCTCAATATCTTCCTTCTTCTTGTAGGCTGCATGATGGACATATTCAGCGCTATCCTGGTCGTAGTCCCGCTCATCCTTCCCCTGGCAGATCGCTTCGGCATCGATCCGGTTCACATGGGAATCATCTTCCTCACAAATCTCGCCATAGGGTACAACACCCCTCCCGTGGGTTTGAATCTCTTCATCGCCAGTTCCCGCTTCGACCGGCCGGTGGTGCAGTTGTACCGGGCCACCCTCCCCTTTTTGCTCCTGCTCCTGTTTGCCCTCGTCCTCATCACCTACTTGCCAGGTCTGAGTCTCTTTCTTCCCAACTATTTCAAATAAAGTTCCATTCCAGGTCAACATAATAGGGGAAATGGTCGGAAGGATAGCGGCCTTCATAGGGTTCCCGAACGATACAGGCATCTTTAACCATCCATTGTCGGGCTATCAGAATCCAGTCGATCCGGTTCGTTTCCGGAACACCGGTGAACCCGTGATGGGTAAAACTCTCTTCATCCTCGGCCCGTTTCAGGACCTCCCAGGAATCCGCAAGCCCCGAATCTCTTCCCGCCAGCAGACCATGGGCC
>DUZB01000378.1 GCA_013349725.1 Deltaproteobacteria bacterium
ATATGAAATGAGGAGATGGCGTTTATGATAACTGCTGAACAGAAACCGGTTGAAGAGATAAGGGAGATGATTGCCCCTTTCAAAAGAATCCTGGTTCTGGGTTGTGCCTCGTGCGTGGCGGAATGTGCCGCGGGAGGTCAAAAGGAGACAGCCATGATGGCTTCCGCTCTTCGCATGGCAGCCCGGATGGAGGATATGGACGTCCTGATCGAGGAAATGACCATAGACAGACAATGCGTGGAAGAATTTGTTATTCGATTGGACGATGTCATTGGGTCATACGATGCGGTGCTTTCCTTAGGGTGCGGCGCCGGCGCCCAGGCGGTTGCGGACATGTATCAGGAATTGCCCGTTATCCCCGCACTTAACACGGAGTTCCTTGGGGAGACCAAGGGCCAGGGACTCTGGGTGGAGAATTGCCTGGGATGCGGCGACTGCATGCTGTACTATTTCGGAGGGGTGTGTCCGCTGGCGCGATGTTCCAAGCAGGTCCTGAACGGACCGTGCGGAGGTTCGGTAGATGGCCGGTGCGAAGTTGATTCCGAGATTCCCTGTGCCTGGCAATTGATTATTGATCGGTTAACCAGATTCAACGCCCTGGACAGGCTTGAAAATATCTACCCTCCGAAACAGTGGTCAAAAAAACAGGGAAAAGGTCCAAGAAAGATTATCAGGGAGGATCAACAAAAGTGAAAACCGGTAGCCAGTTAAAAAGAGTGCTTGAAAACGGGGAATTTGCCGTAACCGCCGAATGTGGACCACCCAAAGGAGCAGATCCCGAAATTGTACGGAAAAAGGGAGAACTGCTCAGAGGGAACGTGGATGCGGTCAACGTAACGGATAACCAGACAGCCATCGTCCGCATGTCCAGTCTCGCTGCCTGCGCTCTGCTGAAACAGGCCGGGCTGGAGCCTGTCCTTCAGATGGTCGTACGGGATCGAAACAGAATCGCTCTGCAGTCGGACGTCCTGGGGGCATCCGCCCTGGGCATAAGAAACCTCCTCTGTCTTTCGGGAGATCACCAGGTATTCGGCAATCAACCGGATGCCATAGGGGTTTTCGATCTGGATTCCATGCAGTTTCTCCAGGTGGTAAAGGGGATGCGGGATAAAGGCGTCATTTTAGGCAATGATGCCTTGCAGACTTCGCCTGACCTCTTCATAGGGGCCGCCGCGAACCCTTTCGCTGATCCAAAAGAATTCAGGGTTGTCAGGCTTGCAAAGAAGATCAAGGCAGGCGCCGATTTTATCCAGACCCAGTGCATCTATAATCTCGACCGGTTCGAGGCATGGCTCTCCATGGCCCGGGACAGGGGACTTACGGAAAAGGTGTTTATTCTTGGCGGCGTTACGCCCCTTAAAACCGCGGGCATGGCAAAATATATGAAAACCCGTGTTTCGGGAATGGACATTCCTGATGAAATCATCCGAAGGATGGAAGGGGTTCCCAAGGAAAAGCAGCGGGAAGAAGGGATCAGTATCTGTGTGGAGACCATTACTCGCCTCAAAGAGCTCAAAGGTGTGAACGGTGTGCATATCATGGCCATAGAGTGGGAAGAGGCGGTGAAAGAAATTGCGGAAAGGGCGGGCCTCTTGCCGAGACCCGTTTTTGGGGAAGGGTAGGGAGCTATTTATGCCATCTAAGTATGTGATACATGTAAGGGAGGTTCCCCACCGGTTCGAAGCTGTTTCAAAGTCCGGAATTATCGCGTGGGAGGAAGGTTGCCTGCGTTGTGCGGTGTGCGTCAAGACCAAGTGTGTCTATGGAGTGTATGAAAAACGTGGCCTCCATGCAAGGCAGATGATTGATTCCATCGACAACCAGTGCATGAACTGTCTTCGCTGTGTTCAGAGTTGCCCGGGAGAACTGATACACAAATCGGTCAACCCGGAATTTAAGGCCATGGGGGATTCCCACTGGGCGCCCAATATTATCGCCAACCTGTGGATGCAGGCCAAGACAGGGAAGATTCCCGTCTCCGGGGCGGGATATCCCGGACCTTTCAGCGGACCCGGCTTCGACTCCATGTGGACCGATATGTCGGAGATTGTCAGGCCCACAAGGGACGGCATTCATGGGAGGGAATACATCAGTACGGCCATCGACCTGGGAAAGACTCCGGAATTTATCAGACTGTCCGAAGATGGCAGTCTTGAAGATGGCGAAATGCCTTTGTTGGATATCCCTTTGCCCATCATCCTGCGAATGCCGCCGTTTGGCGCAACAGGACCCGCTACGATTGCCGGCTGGGCTCTTGCGGCCCGGAGACTGGGCACTCTTTTCAGTGCTCCTGTTGACG
>DUZB01000321.1 GCA_013349725.1 Deltaproteobacteria bacterium
AATTATTCTTTTGGCATAGTGAATTGCCGCCATTTTCATGCGCGTTAACAACTGAAAATGAAACAAAGCGGAGACCGTCTCTCCGCTTGAAGAAATGTGCTTCTCTTTTGGCGTATTGATAATTCTCATAATCTTCATTTTCCTCCAAAAAGGGTTTACTACGGGAGTAGTGGGATAGGATAAGAATTCGCTTTTTTAATAATGAAACATAGCGGAAACGATCCTGGCCTGAGTTTACGAAATAGCCTCGCCTGAATCAAATAAGTCGTTTATTTTATGATAGTTGCAGTTTTAAATTGTACCCCCTAACATTACATGACAACTGGTTACAAGATTGAATTTTGCTAATTCGTAAGCTCAGGCTGGCTGAGATATGCCGCTTGTTGTCATTAGATACCCTCCTTAATGATTTGATAGAATGTACAAAGCAAGAATCGTGCATAAACTAACTTCTACCGGGTAAGTATTTTTGAAAGGCTATAATAACGATAACTTAAGCCTGTTTCAGTGAGAACGTCATTTTTTGATGCAGTGTCAGAATTTCCATCATCCGTTAGCCGTTAGCTATTAGGCACACAATATCCATTAATTACGGCGAAACCCGTCAGCATCGAAAAATGAGATCCCCAATCCAGGGAAAAGCCATGTAAATGTTTACGATCTTTAAGCTAACGGCTAATTGCTAAAAGCTAATTGCAGTTTTTAGGTTGAATGGGAAGGGCTTTTTCTTCAAGGGTGAACTGCTGGAGCAGGGCTCATGCCTGTCCCTGCCGGATCTCCTCATAAAGGTCTCGCTGGTCGATCACCCTTCTGGCTTTGAATTCCGTTCTTTCCAGCGTGTTGGGGGTAAGCATCTGTACGCTGGTCCTCAGTCCGTGTTTCTTTAAGGTGGCTTCCAGCTTCGCTGCCAGTTCCCGCACATGGGAGGAATCAAGTTCCGGGACGGGTTCGGCCTGCACGATCAGTTCATCCATTGTCTTTTCCCGGGTGATGATGATCCGGAATTCATCCCCGAAGCCGTCGATTCCCCGGATGGCATCTTCGATGGCGCTTGGGTAAACATTCTCGCCCCGGACCACGAACATGTCGTCAGCCCTTCCGTAGACCCCGGCCGGCAGGCGGGGATAGGTTCGACCGCAGGGGCAGGGGTCGTTGGTCCATCTGGAGATATCCCCTGCCCAGAACCGGATCATGGGTTGACTGGTTCGCTCGAGGTGGGTGTAGACCGTTACCCCTTCAGCACCGAAAGGCACCCGCTTTTTCGTTTCCTGGTCCACAAGTTCCGCATAAACGATATCCTGCCACAAGTGCATCCCCTGGCGATGATCACATTCGCAGTTTGACATCCATGGGGTCATCTCCGCCGTGGAGCCGGAGTCAATGCAGATGCCGCCGTAGATTTCTTCAATGCGTCTTTTTGTGGAGGGCACTCCGGCGCCGGGTTCGCCTGAGAAGAAAAGGATGCGAAAGGAAAAATCGGTTCGGGGATCGACTCCCATGCTCCTGGCTTTTTCGGCAAGATAAAGGCTGTAGGAAGGCGTACCATAAAAGATGCTCGGTTTGACCTCTTTTATCCATTCAATGGCCCGTTCGGTCTGTCCGGGTACGCCGGCGCCAAAGGGAAATACGGCAGCCCCCAGACGTTCCGTCCCGACCAGAGCCCCCCAGCTTCCCAGATACAGGCTGAAAAAAGAACCGATAAAGACGGTATCTTCGCTGCGCATTCCAAACCCCCACATGATCCTTGCGTGGGCTTCGGCGATGCGCTTCATATCGCCCCTGCTCAGGCCGAAAGCGGTAGGTTTTCCAGTCGTCCCCGAGGTGCCGTGAACCCTTGCGACTTCACTCTTTGAGATGCAGAGATTGCTGCCGAAAGGCGGATGCTCCAACTGGTCCCGGCGGATTTCGTCTTTTGTCACAAAGGGGATTTGTTCAAAATCTTCGAGGGACTGAATATCCTCGGGTTGTATGCCGTCCCTGTCCCACTTTTCCCTGTAAAAAGGCGAGCTTTCATAGGCGTATGCGAGCTGACCCTTCAGCTTTGGGAAAATGATTTTCTGTTCCCGCTCCTCCGGGTCCATGGTTTCTACTTCTCTATTCCAGTAGGCGGAGTCCTCCGAAGGAAAATAGTTTTCATCATATTCAGGTGGCCATTGTTTCGTCATTTTTGTGCCTCCCCCTTTCGGTTCATCGCGGATTAGCGTGATGCGAAGGTTTGTTTTCAAATAGACCGTGTTCAGGGACCAGGTTTCAGGTGTCAGGTGTCAGGTTTCAGGTGTCAGGT
>DUZB01000403.1 GCA_013349725.1 Deltaproteobacteria bacterium
TATCTCACACAGCTGATGGCCGTTGCCTTTGGAATGGATCTGAAAAAGGAAGCTGCACTGCATTACAATGTGATCCCGCCGGAGGGCATTCTGAAGAAAGCCTTGGGTTGATCTGCAGGCTTATTGCATGAACGGGTAAAAAGGCCAAACCCCGGAAGCTGGTTGTGAAGGGGTTTGGTCTTCTTTTTTCGAGCGATTGCCGTTTCACGGGATCGGGGCTGTCTTGAAAATGCGTCTTTGTTTACAGAAACGAATGATGAAAATTGGAGAGGGTTATGAATACCGGCGAAAAGCAAAAATGCAAATATTGTGAAACCGAAATGAAAAAATGGCGACCACCGTCCGAATCCACCTGGAGCAATGAGTTTTTATGGGTCTGTTTCAACGACGAATGCCCGTATTTTGTCAGGGGCTGGGACCACATGATGAAAACACAGGAGGTAAAAGCTTCTTACAGGCAAACGGTTAATCCGGAAACAGGCGCCAGTTCACCGCTTCCGACCTGGTCGAACAAGGCCCATCGAGACATGATTATTGAGGATTGATATATCTTATGAAAAAGATTGGAAGGAATGAACCCTGTCCTTGCGGAAGTGGCAGGAAATTCAAGCAGTGCCATCTCGGGAAGGAAGACGAACTGTCTCCAAAGGAAATGGATGACTTTACGGTGGAGATGAGCAGCCTGATTACGGATCTCCCTGCCGTGTGGTACGGAAGATCACGGGAAATGGTCGATAAGCTTGACATCAAGACCCTGACCGGGACCTCAGCCGGCATCCGGTTCGTGGATTTGAAGGCGTATCAGTCCCTTAATCTTTCCGGGGACAGGAGTACCGCCGAAGAAAAATCGGGCGCAGGGGGGATTCTCATTAATGTCCTTAAGACGAAACCAAGCGATCCTGACAATCTGTATATGGCCATATCTCCTGACATTGGCGACAGCGCCCTTATTCACCAGCTTGCCCACGTGCTGGATTATCTGGGAGGGTCGAGGTTGGCCCCCGGAATAGCAAAACCCTTGAGCTTCGAACTTGGATTGCCATCTGAACACTTGGAGCATCCTCATGAATTCGCTTACTGGCTGGATTATCTGAGGAAGGAGTTTGATGTCCAGCTTGATGCGGATGATTCGATCGTTGACTTCCTATTCGAAAACCAAATGCTCATAAAGGGCTTGGATATCGAAAAGCAGGACCAGACTGTTCTTAAAATGAAGTCAGAACAGATGATGCGATTTCTCAGTGAGAGGAGCGGTGAAATTGATGCTTTGATCTGCGAACTTCCCGGATATATTGGTTCAAGAGTGAAAAAGGACTGATTTTGCCGGAAGGGAGAAACTGTTCATGCCCATTTATGAATACGAGTGCCGGAATTGTACCAGGGAATTCCAGTGCCTTGTGATGAACGCCGATGATGAAAAGAACATGGAGTGCCCCGAGTGCCGGGGGCAGGACCTCAGAAGGCTCATATCCCGTGTTGCGTATCATTTATCAGAGAGCGCTCGATTGGATAGCTTTGATCCCGGTTCACGACAGAGCGATTCCTTTTACAAAGACAGTCGAAATATTGGGCTCGCTGCCAAAAAAAGGGCGAAGGAGATGGGAGTGGATCTGGGGAGCAGCTTTGAAAACAAGGTGGAGAAACTCAGAACCGATCCCGGCAGTGTTATGGATGGAGATTAACAGGAGGCATTATGGTTGATGAAGGGGATCTGATCCTGATTTATCAGGAGGATCAACCGGTGGCTTTTGCACGTATTGAATATATCGAGCCGGACATCAAGAAAGATTGGCATCAGGTCACCCTGCTGCTGCTTTCACTCCCCGTTCAAGAGGTGACCTGGATACTGAGATGGTCCTACGTTCAGGGGGAACCCTATACCATGGGCGGGAAGCCGATGCGGCTTGAAAAGGTTGAGCGGGTGATTCGCCCACAACAAAAAGAAGAAGAAGATCCAAAGGGCGCGAGTCGGGAAAAAGGAACCGGCAAAACGGGGAGGGTAATTCCTTTCAAAAAACCTTGAAAGATCTGTGCTCAGGCGATCAGCCACGCCATTCTATGTGAAAAAAAGTATAAGTGTTCAGAGATACTGAGATTCTTGCAAACTTCCGTCCCACTGATCTGTACCCGTGCTACCTCCGCTCAAGAGTGAACCCACCCATCGCCGGAAAGCGAACCCATTAAACCGGAAAATCATTCTGGCAGGTTGCTTCTGGAAAACGGACCCACCCCCC
>DUZB01000159.1 GCA_013349725.1 Deltaproteobacteria bacterium
ATAATCTTAATCGTAATCATAATCTTACTCTTTTACAGCCTATTTTAGAGCTGCCCGATTAAGATTACGATTAAGATTATGAGTAAGAAAATAAATCTAATGGACCACGTTAGAACCAAGCCCGTCATTAGTCATTGGTCATTCGTCCTTCGTCACTCGTCCTTCNNTCACTCCCACTCAATGGTCCCGGGGGGCTTGGAGGAAATATCGTAAACAACTCTGTTGACGCCTTTCACGCTGTTGATAATCCGGTTGGATATACGGCCCAGCACCTCGTAAGGAATTTTTGACCAGTCCGCCGTCATGGCGTCCAGGCTGTCAACGCTCCTTACGGCGATAACATGTTCATAAGTCCTTTCGTCTCCCATGACGCCTACCGTCTTCACGGGAAGGAGCACGGCAAAAGACTGCCACACTTTTTCATAGAGCCCGGCTGATTTGATTTCCTCGATCACAATGGCATCCGCAGCCCTGAGGATATGAAGCCTTTCTTCCGTAATCTCGCCCAGAATCCTCACGGCAAGGCCGGGGCCGGGAAAAGGCTGCCGCATGACCATTTCCTTAGGCAGGCCGAGCTCCAGTCCCACCTCGCGCACTTCATCCTTAAACAGCTCCCGAAGGGGCTCCACCAGTTTAAGATTCATTACCTCCGGCAATCCGCCCACATTATGGTGGCTTTTTATGGTGGCGGAAGGGCCTTTGAAGGAAACACTTTCAATCACATCAGGGTAAAGCGTGCCCTGGGCCAGATAGGTGGCGTTGCCCAGTTCCCTGGCCTTGTTTTCAAAGACATGAATGAATTCCCTTCCAATAATCTTCCTTTTTTCTTCCGGGTCGGTTACCCCCTCAAGGCATTTCAAAAAGTGTTCCGATGCATCCACCAGATGGAGATCCAGGCCGTAGTGGGCCTGGAACATCTCCATCACATCCCGGGCTTCGTCCCTGCGCAGCAGGCCGTTGTCCACCAGGATGCACGACAGATTGTCTCCTATGGCCTTGTGCAGCAGAACGGCCGTCACCGATGAATCCACCCCGCCGGAAAGCCCGCAGATCACCCTGTCCGTACCGATGCGTTCCTGCATGGCCTTTGTGGTGCGTTGTATGAAAGAAGCCATATTCCAGGTCGGTTCACACCCGCAGATCCTGAACAGAAAATTCCCTAATATTTTCACCCCGTCCGGTGTATGAGCCACCTCCGGATGAAACTGGACCCCGAACCATCTCCTTTTATGGTCAGCCATGGCGGCCACGGGACTATTGGCGCTGCCGGCGAGAACGGAAAAACCCAGGGGCATCCGGTCGATCCTGTCTCCATGGCTCATCCACACGGTTTTCTCCGTATCTTTCCCGAGGCCATGCAGCAGATCGGAATCGTCCAGGATGGAGATCATGGCATTGCCATATTCACGGTCGCTCGATTTACCGACCACCCCGTCAAGAAGGCTGGTCATATACTGCATACCGTAGCATATCCCCAATACGGGGATGTTCAACTCAAAGATTCTCCGGTCGGCAAAAGGAGCGTCCTGCTGGTAAATGCTGGAGGGCCCCCCTGAAAGAATAATGCCCTTCGGGGCGAAATGATTTATGGCATCAAACTCCATATTAAAAGGATGTATCTCACAGTACACCCTCGCCTCCCGCACTCTCCTGGCAATGAGTTGCGTATACTGGGACCCGAAATCAAGAATCAGTACTTTCTGTGTGTACAGGTCATGTTCCATACGTTGTTCCTTTTCAGGGAGATCTTACTCCACCCTGTAATTGGGTGCTTCNTTGGTAATGATGACGTCGTGGACGTGGCTCTCCTGCAGACCGGCAGGCGTGATCTGGACAAACTTTGGTTTGCTCTGGAGTTCTTCGATGTTCCTGCATCCAAGATAGCCCATGCCGGCTTTGAGGCCGCCAACAAGCTGATAAATGGTATCAGCCAGAGATCCGCGGTAGGGAACCCTTCCCACGATCCCCTCTGGAACCAGTTTTTTGTCCGTATCGGCCTGTTCCTGAAAATACCTGTCCTTGCTGCCTTCCCGCATGGCCTCCACGGATCCCATCCCCCGGTACACCTTATAGGTTCGCCCCTGAAAGAGAATGGTTTCTCCCGGGCTTTCTTCCGTTCCGGCGAACAGACTGCCGATCATGACGCAATGAGCGCCTCCGGCCAGCGCCTTGGGAATATCTCCGGAAAACTTGATCCCGCCATCTGCGATCACAGGGAC
>DUZB01000107.1 GCA_013349725.1 Deltaproteobacteria bacterium
TCCCCTTTCATAACGGCATCTGCAGCCACAAGGCAGCCGCCCGCGGAGATGAGGTGGCTCTCGGTCGTAACGGCGGCCTCATCGGGCACGCAGATGTGGGCCCGTTGAATATCTTCGTAGGCCGCCGGCCGCACCTTGTATTCTACAATTCCCTTTATGTCCAGCAGCCCCTCTTCCTGCACCTGATCCATCGTATAAAGAAGTCTTTCTTCCCGTTCCGGATGGGTCGGGCTTATGGCCCAGTCAAAGGCGGGGAAAAAAACAAGGCCTGTACGTCGGCCGGCTTTAAGCGCCATTCCTGATCCTCCTCCACTCCTGAACCAGACCCGGTGTCAGACTCATCTTCAGCCGAATATTACGACCCGCCCTCGAGTAGCCCCGAATCATGTTGAAAACCTGTTTTTCGGTTATGGTGATATCCAATTTTTCCTGCAACGCTCCGATGGCGGCTGCCCGTTTTTCAAGGGTTTTCCGGCCCATCAGGATGGCCTCTTCCAACCCGAAGCCGGAGCCGATTCTTTCCTGGATATTCGCCTCGGGAATGACCACAAAGCCCCGGGAGGTATCCGCCTGGAGAGTCAGTGCGCAGGTGACTCGCGCGACCGCGGCGCCCACGGCATTGGCGACTTCGAAATGATCGGGAACGCGGCATGGTATGCCCAGCGCAGCTTGCAGGTAATCCGCAAGATGGGGCGCCGGCCCCCCCATGATGAGAGCGGATGTGGGCGCTATTTTCTGATTGTGCAGTACCTCGTGAATCGTATATACAGGCTGAGAATTTATTTCATGCAGAAAGGCGCGGGCAGAATGGGCAATGGACTTTGCCGTAAGCTTCAGAATCTTTCTCGCCGCACCGACCGTATCCAGACCCAGGGCTTTCCCCAATTCCTTCATCAGATTTACGGCGGCATTTCGATTGCCGATTTTCATCAGCCCCAGGGCAATCATGGCGTCTGTCGGCGTGGGCTCGGGACCGCCTAAGGCGACCGGCTTTCCTTTTCGAAAGGGGCCGATTCTGAAAGTCTTCTCTTTGTCAATCCTGACCTCGCTGTCTCCGCCGATTCCCACGGAATGGGTCAGGAGGGATCGGATAAGGGTCTGGAAAGGACCGAGCCTTATGCCGGACGGGCTGAAAAGAGGGACACCGTCAAGGACCACCGACATGTCTGTGGTGGTTCCGCCCACGTCAAGCACGAGTGTGGTTCCCGCACAGCCGTCCAGAGCCAGGGCCCCCATCACACCCGCCGCAGGGCCGGATTGGGCCATGGATGCAGGAGACGCGGCGCTCTCTTCCAGGACGACCGTTCCCCCGTCCGGTTTCAGGAGATACCTGGGTGCGAAAAGAGATTTCTCTTTCAGTGTCCGGGCGAGGGCATCCGTGAAATTTCCGTGCACGTTATAAAGCGCGGCATTGAGGTAGGTCGTTGTGATTCGCCTGGGAAAGTTAAGTGTTCCGGAAACCTTGTGCCCCTGGGCGACGTGCGCGAACATCTCTTCAAGCCAGCTTGCCATGAGAAGTTCGTGGTCGGGGTTGCGGACCGAAAACTTGCTGACAACTCCCACCAGGCTGATCCCCTGTCCCCGGATGCGGGAAGCGGCATGCATGACCGATTCTTTCCGAAGAGGCAGGGCTTCAAAGCCCTGATGGTCCAGGCATCCCTCCACCACATGGAAAGATGGCCCCACTGCGTGCCATTGGGGGTCTATCCCGGGACCTGCGGAAACGATCATCCCGGTATCTTCAAGATCATCCTGTACAATGGCATTGGTTGCCAGTGTAGTGGAGAAGGCCATGCGCTCGATTCTGGAGGGGTCCACAATGTCCAGAACCTTACCAAGCGCTCCCCGTAAGGTTTCCATGAGGTCCGGACCTGTCGGCGTTTTATTTGCAACGACAACCTGTCCGTTTTCGATAAGCACCGTATCGGTCTGGGTGCCCCCCACATCAAGTCCTAAAATCATGGCATCACCATTGCTGTTCCGAAAAAGGCCTTATGATTCCATTGTTGCCGAATTTACGGATAGAATACAGAAAAATCTACGTCAAAAAGCCACCGTCGGCAAAGGATCATACCCGAAAACAGGGTAAAGATCAATCTGAACCTGAGTCCGACAGCAATTCTCATTATAGAGTCGGCTTTATCAAAAAATACTGTGTGAGTGGCATTTTGCCACGATTTTTCGCGGCTGGAAAGCCGCTCCCACAGAGATGAT
>DUZB01000306.1 GCA_013349725.1 Deltaproteobacteria bacterium
TGAGGGAACTGAGGTCGTATTTTTTGTAGTCCGCTTCCAGCATGCGAACCAGATGAGTGGGGACCACGCCGATGGCCGTGGCTTTTTCCCTTTCGATCAGTTCCAGGGCTCCTTCTGGTGTGAACTCTTCCAGCATGACTGTTTTTGCGCCTGCTATAGGGGCCGCAAAATAGGTCAAGGTTCCGGCGGCTCCACCTGCATGGGGTGCAATGGCCATGGTGATATCATCCTTGTTCAGGTTCCAGATGCCCACCCGGCCCTTGGAAGTGCAGACCCTGGGGGCGGTAGGCCATTCCACCAGCTTCGGTATCCCGGTGGTCCCGCTGGTGGTGGTGAGCAGGGCCACATCCCATTTGGCATCCAGCCTTCTTTCGTCAAGGACAGACTCATCAACCGGCTTTTCCAGCCGTTTTTCCACAAGCTGGGTCAGGGAGGATGTCCCTTCCGGAGCATCCGCGGGGACTTCATCGTCAAACAGGAAAAAATATTTCAAGTGGGTGAACCGCTTCTGCAGATCCCTGTACATCTCTAAATAATTGAAGTTTCTGTATATATTCGGGATTACCACGGCCGTGGCTTCGGTTTTCTCCAGCATGTACTCCAGTTCTCTCTGACGCAGGTAGGGATAGACGGTCAGGGAGATGAGGCCGGCCCTTTCGCAGGCCACTCTTGCAAGAAAGCCGTAAACGCTGTTGGGGGACTGGACAATGACCCGGGCGGATCTTGGAATTCCCATCTCCACCCACGAGATGGCCATGGCATCCACCAGTTTTTTGGCTTCAGCCCAGGTGACCCGGTATTTGGAATCCACCAGGGCTTCCTGGTCGGGCATTTCCTTGGCATTCCGGTTATAGAAGTCAGAAAATAACTCTTCAGTCCAATGTCCATCCTGGAGAAATTCCTCCACCATCTTTTCTTTATATCGAATCGGTTTCACTCTTATTCTCCTTTTTTCGACTTGTTTACCCTATCTTTGATTCCTGCCCTGAACTTGTCCCAGAAGTCTCGATCCGTGCTTTGCCAGGCGGCGCCCCATCTTTTCTCAAAATAGGATGTGGGCAATCTCTGCTGCCAGGGTTCCCAGGGGTTCTTTCCCTTTTTCTTGGCTTCCAGCACATCATTCAAGAAAGTCGTGATATTGGTCAATTCCTCTTTGGGAAGGTAGGACGCTGCGCCTTCCTTGATCGATTTCACCAGGTTGTCGGGAGTGAACGCGTGGGCAGTCAGCATAACCGCGGTAATGCCTCTTCGACGTGCAATATCCAGAAGGCCATACCCGTTTACGCCCATGATGTCCAGGACGGCAATATCGAAATCCCGGGATTCAAGCAACGTCTTTGCTTCCTTGAAATTGGAAGCCCTGACGACCTCACACATCTCCAACAGTTCTTCCAATATGTCTAATATATCGGATTCATCATCTACTATGAGGATTCTCTTGCCATCTAACAGTGGACTGTCTGACATGGTGAAGACTCCTTGCTTCTTATATGAAAGTTGACGGTTTCCAGTTCACGGTTTACGGTTGAATGTGTGCTGTCGCACTCACTAAATCGACCATATTCAATTCTGACGGTCTCGTAAAAAGTCCAAAATCATCCGTTTTCGTCATTCCCGCGAAAGCGGGAATCCAGGATTATCAGGTGTTTATGGACCCCCGCTCCCCGATCAGGTCGAGGACAAGCTTCGCGGGGGTGACGGGCTTGGGGACTTTTTACGAATTCATCAATTCTGTTCCGGCTTAAAATCCCAGTTCAGACCACCTTGCCTTTACTTTTGCCACCATGTCCTGATCCAGCTTAATGGGGATTGGTTTGTCCTTCCATTCGTACGGAATAGTAGCGTCCAGAAGAAGTCTGCCGGTGATATACCTGGAATCAATGGGAAGGGAGGGATCCAGTGGAGTAGATCGTCCTCTCTTGATCACCTGGCTCCTGTTTGGCTGGAACCGGAAGCTGAGGGCGTACAGGACCCTGGGGATATCCCAGGCATCGATATCATCATCCACAACGATGACGGTCTTGAGGCCGTAGGCGCCCATCTCGGTGGAGATGGCTGCGGTGAGTACCTGGTCGGCGTGACCGGGATATTTTGTTTCCACGGAGATGATGGCCAGGAATCTTCCGGAACCTTCCGGAGGACAGTAAACGGATTTGATGCCGGGGATNTTCATNTCNTCGGTAAGCTGCTGCCACAGGGTGGCGCCATAGGAG
>DUZB01000201.1 GCA_013349725.1 Deltaproteobacteria bacterium
CGGTTTCCAGTTGTCGGTTTCCAGTTACAAACGGAGCCGGCGCTGGATAATAGGCTTGTCAACCAACTCGGGCAGGGCCTGGGGCCCTGCCCGGTGTTTTTTGCTGAGAGGGGACAGGGAGATAGTATGGAATTTGACGGACCGCTGGTCCTGGCCACAAAGAATAAGGGAAAGATAGCTGAATTCAGGAATCTGTTTGAAAAGATGGAGGTATCCCTGAAGTCTCTGGATGATTTTGGTCCGATCCCCGAGGTCGTGGAAGATGGCGAGACGTTTGAAGACAATGCCGTAAAAAAGGCCAGGTTCACGGCGAGGGTGCTTGGACTTCCGGCTATTGCCGATGATTCCGGCCTTGTTGTGGAAGCTCTGGGAGGCCGTCCCGGCGTGTATTCCTCGCGGTATGCTGGGGAGGGCGCCACCGACGTGGTCAACAATTGCAAACTCCTCAAAGATATGGAAGGAGTCGGGAACAGGGAGGCCTATTTCGCCTGTGTCCTTGCCGTTGCGGTTCCCCGAGGCCCGGCCCTTATTTATGAGGGGAAATGCCACGGCGTCATCGCCCAAGAAATGACCGGCAACCAGGGATTCGGATATGATCCTCTTTTTTACCATCCCCCGTCAGGGAAAACTTTTGCCGAGATGTCTTCAGAAGAGAAAAACCATCTGAGTCATCGTGGGATGGCCATGCTGGAACTGAAAAGAGAAGCGGACAAGGTTCTCGTGTGGCTGAAGCAGCGGCTTTCGGAAGAGCTGTCCTGATGCTACCTGAGAAAAAGAATTTGGACGCTGATTAACGCAGATAATCGCTGATCGATACTACGCTGTATTTTGGAAAAAAAGTGTTCGCTGAAAAGAAGGATGCTTTTTTTTGTCACCTTTTTTTAAAACCCGGCTCTATAGTTCTGAAGGCAAACGGGAAGACTTGATTGATGGGTATTTGACAAAATTATTTTCGTGCCTATCATAAAATTTACAAGAATAAAGAATACTATACAGGGAGGAAAACATGTTAGAAATTACTGAAAAAGCCAGTGAGATGATTAAGGATTTTCTCAAGGATCGGGAAGAAATTCCAGCCATCAGGATTATGCTTTCACAAGGTGGGTGATCCGGGCCCTCTTTGGGCATGGCTCTGGATGAGTCAAGGAACGACGATGAGATTTTCGACGACAGGGGTCTTACCTATGTAATCGAAAAATCCTTATATGAAAATGTGAAACCAATACGAGTGGATTATGTTGCAAGCGCCATGGGGGCCGGTTTCAATATTGCTTCGAGCATGCCGACCGGAGCTTCCTGTGGCAGTAGCGGCGGTTCCTGCAGCTGTTAATTATCGGAATGGTAAACGAATCATCACCCTCTCACAATTGGCTGAACCGGCCAAAGTAGATGAAGAGGGTGGTGATTTTTTTTGCCCGTCAGAAAGCTCCCAGTTGGCAATGGGATATTTTTATTCCAAGTTTTTCGCACGCAGAGGATACCTCCATTTTTCTTAATGCAAAAGCCCCGGCAATATCCCACGCCACGGAACAGGGAAGACGGTTGTCGGAAAGAGAAGCCTGAATTTTTTCCCTCAAATTTTCAGAAACCTCATCGGCCGCTTTCACTATGCATTTTTGGGGACTGTACCCAAAAAGACCAAGCTGGCATTTGCATAACCGCAGTTCAAGAAGATCTGCGGCAACACCGATTTCAGAAGCATCCTTTCCTGTTTCCAACGCAATCTTAAAGGCGACTGCGCAAGGGATCCGGCCGTCTTCCGCCTCCTTTTTCAAGGCGTTCCCTATCAAGGGATCGATGTTCCTGCTCTCACCATGTTTTTCGCTGAAATGACCTTTTTTCTCTTTCGTCATGACATTATCTCCTGGGAAACTTCGTTTCCAGTTGCCGGTTGCCGGTTGACGGTTAGTGGAACCTGCGCTGTCCTACGCTGATACCTGACACCTAATGAGTAAAGTTTCTGTCTCGATCAGACCCCACTGAAAAGCGACGTTTAGATTTTATTCCTTGATTTTGTGCCCAGCGTAACATAAAAAACGAGATATGCGCAAGGGATGCGAGTTTTTTTAGAATTATGAGTTATGAATGAAGGATGGTGGAAACCATGATTCAAGAAAATGTCAGGAAGATATTGCAGGAACTGCCGGAGGGAGTAGAGCTTGTCGGCGCTGCCAAAACAAGAACTACGGAGGAAATAGAAGAAG
>DUZB01000384.1 GCA_013349725.1 Deltaproteobacteria bacterium
AACTCGAAACTGGAAATTAGATAACGCGTTCAAAACCTCATGTTCTTCCCAATTTCAAGTTTCCCCGTTAAACCCGGGATCTACGACAAGTTTCAAATTTCAAGTTTCCCAAACAAAACACGAGAGCAAAAAAAGTGTAAGCTACTTTCCGGCTTTGGTGAAGGATGCCCTACTTTCTGACTTTAATGAAGGATACCGAGTTTTACGATGAATTCCCTGATGACAAATACGATGGCAGGATCGATCATGGTGTTCAATCTGAACTTGTGGGCTTCAAAGTATTCGATAAAGCTTGTTAAACAACACGGAGCCTTTCATGATGAGGAAGTCAAATTCCGGAGAAAGAATGGCGCCCCCTTTCGGAATCTGGTCAGTTAAAAAGATCCGACTATTTCTTCTCCCCTTGGGCCTTTTCAATTTTCGCCCACGAATCGCGCAGGGTGACTGTTCGGTTGAATACAAGAGCCTCCTTGGAGGAATCCTCTTCATCCACACAGAAATAACCCAGTCTTTCAAACTGGAACCGGCTTCCCGGCTCAGCCTCTTTCAGGCCAGGCTCAATGCGGCAGGTTGAAAGCACTTCGATCGACTCCGGATTCAATCTGCTCTGAATGCTGTTAGTCCCATCGGTTTCCGACTTTTCCGGATCCAGGAAAAGGGAATCGTAGAGACGGACCTCCGCCTTCAACGAATGGGGGGCCGAAACCCAGTGCAGTGTTCCTTTGACTTTTCGCCCGTCAGGGGAAGACCCGCCTCTGGTTTCAGGATCATAGGTGCAGTGGAGGGCTAAAATCTCTCCCGTTCGCTCATCCTTCTCAACACGGACGCAGGTAATGTAGTAGGCATAGCGAAGCCGCACTTCCTTTCCGGGCGCCAGCCTGAAGAACTTCCTTGGAGGGTCTTCCCTGAAATCTTCCTGTTCAATAAAAAGCTCCCTCGAAAAGGGGACCTTTCGCGTTCCCATGGAAGAATCTTCGGGGTGATTCATGAATTCCAGTTCTTCCGTGCGGTCTTCCGGGTAATTGTCCAGGATGACCTTCAGGGGTTTCAATACCCCCATGACCCGGGGAGCCGTTGTGTTCAAATCTTCCCGCAGACAATGTTCCAGAAGCGCCATATCCACTGTGCTGTTTCTTGTTGCAACGCCTATCCGGTCACAGAAATTCCGTATCGATTCAGGCGTATAACCCCGGCGTCTCAACCCGGACAGGGTCGGAATGCGGGGATCATCCCAGCCGCTGACCGCTTCAAGCTCAACAAGCTCCAGGAGTTTGCGTTTACTCATGATCGTTCGGGTCAGATTCAGGCGGGCAAATTCGATCTGTTGGGGATGACAGGGTACATCCAGATGATCCAGTATCCAGTCATACAGAGGCCTGTTATCCTTGAACTCCAGCGTGCAGAGGGAATGGGTGATTCCCTCGATGGAATCCGAGAGACAGTGTGCGAAATCGTACATGGGATAAATGCACCAGGCACTCCCCGTCCTGTGATGGGAAGCGTGTGAAATACGGTACAGGACCGGATCTCTCATGGTCATGATGGGAGAAGCCATATCGATCTTTGCCCGAAGCACATGGGCGCCGTTATCGAATTCGCCGGCTCTCATGCGATTAAACAGATCCAGATTCTCCTCAACAGAGCGCTTCCTGTAGGGACTGTCCTTTCCGGGTTCGGTCAGGGTTCCTCGGTATTCCCTGGTTTCATCGGCACTGAGGCTGCAAACGTAGGCAAATTCCTTTTTGATGAGCTGGACGGCATAGTCGTAGAGTTGCTCAAAGTAGTCGGAGGCATAATAGAGGTGTTCGCCCCAGTCAAAATCGAGCCACCGGACATCTTCCTTGATGGAATCGATATATTCCACCTCTTCCTTGCTGGGGTTGGTATCGTCGAACCTCAAGTGACAGATGCCGCCTTCATTTTCGGCCGCAACGCCGAAATTGAGGCAGATCGACTTGGCATGTCCGATGTGCAGGTATCCATTCGGTTCAGGGGGAAACCGGGTTACTACCTTGCCGCCGTGTTTGCCTGTTCTGATATCTTCCGCAATGATGTCACGAATAAAATCCCCTTTGGCCACAACTTCCGTACTACTCATTGTGATTACTCCGATCCTGTAAGTCCATATTCGTCATTCGTCATTTGTCATTCGTCACTCGTCATTTGTCACTCGTCATTCGTCACTCTTCACTCAACGGT
>DUZB01000367.1 GCA_013349725.1 Deltaproteobacteria bacterium
GAGAGGAACGTAAGGACAGAAACCCAACCTGAACACTGACACCTGACACCTGGATAAATTTAAGCTAAATTACCAACAGTCTTGATTCACACCCGTTAACAATCAAGATGCGACCCCATGTGGTTCTGTATTGTTAAACGGTCAGGTTTCNGATTGACCGGCGGACAGAAACGCTTTTTTTGGCCGGCGCTTCCGCAAATTCCTGGCGTAAAATCGTACATCGTATTATAATGCACTGAATTATGCCGAAATTCATTGCCGACCTCCATATTCATTCCCGCTTCTCCCGGGCTACTTCAAAAAACCTGGATCCCGAGCATCTCGCCCTTTGGGCGCAGAAAAAGGGTATCAAGGTCGTGGGTACCGGTGATTTTACCCATCCGGGGTGGATATCGGAATTACAGGAAAAGCTCATAGAAGCCGAACAAGGTCTTTTCCGTTTGAAACCGGATCTTGCAGCATCGATCAAGCCTGCGATTCCGGATTCCTGCCAGGATTCCCCGAGGTTTATGCTGACCTCTGAAATAAGCTGCATCTATAAGAAAAATGATAAGACCCGGAAAGTGCACCATCTCATCCTCCTGCCTGGTTTTGATTCGGTTCTGAAGCTGAACAGGAGACTGGAACAGATCGGTAACATCCGCTCCGACGGCAGGCCGATCCTGGGGCTGGATTCCAGGAACCTGCTGGAGGTCGTTCTGGAAACCAGTGACCGGGCATTTTTTATTCCCGCCCATGTCTGGACGCCCTGGTTTTCTCTTTTCGGCTCTAAATCCGGGTTTGATGATATAGAGGAGTGTTTCGAAGATCTTACACCGCATATCCACGCTCTGGAAACCGGACTCTCTTCCGACCCGCCCATGAACCGGCTATTGTCTCAACTGGATCGATATCTTCTGGTTTCCAATTCCGACGCCCACTCACCGGCCAAACTGGGCCGGGAGAGCAATCTATTTGAAACGGCCCTTGATTATGACGCCATGGTCAAAGCCATGACCGATGGGCAAGGATTTTCAGGGACCATTGAATTTTTCCCTGAAGAAGGGAAATACCACCTGGATGGGCATCGCAAGTGCCGGGTCCGGCTTCACCCCGAAGAAACGAAATCCCGGAAAGGGATTTGCCCCGTCTGCGGCAAAGCCGTGACCGTGGGGGTTTTTCATCGCGTGGACGATTTGGCGGACAGGGATCATCCGAAAATATCAAAGGCCTTTTTCAGTCTGATCCCTTTGACGGAAATCCTGTCGGAAATCCATGGGTGTGGACCGGCTACCAAAAAAGTGACGCGTATTTATGAAGATCTGATCAATACGCTGGGTCCTGAACTCCATATCCTGATGGACGCGTCTTTGGAAAAGATAAAACAAACGGGCGGTGTCCTTCTGTCCAAGGCCATTGATCGAATGAGGAACAACAAGGTGATCCGCCAGGAAGGCTATGACGGTGAATTTGGCGTGATTCGTCTTTTTGATGACGGTGAAAAAGATGAGCCTTACCAAAATCGGATTTCATCCGATTATCAGGGGGAGCGGCAGGGGGACGCTCTTTAATAATTGAGTTGATACCTAAAAGATGCAATTAGCGGTTAGCCGTTAGCTATTAGACGTGCAATATCAGTCATTTAAGGTGAAATGGGGCAGCATCAAAAAGTGAGAGCTCCGATTAGGGTACAAGGCGTGTAAGTCTTTGTGCTCTTTAAGCTAACGGCTAATTGCTAAAAGCGAATTGCAGGTTTTAGGGGTTATGCGTGGTCTTTTTTATCCAATCATGCCCATTTTCTTTTCCGTACCGGGAGGGAGTCCCTGTCCGGACTCATGAGACGCCTCCTCACTGGCTATGNTTTTGCCATCAAAAACGTTAGAAAAATTTATGTTTTTTGTGAGGCACTAAATCAGCGTAAGTAGCTACGAAAACGGTCTTAAATCATGTTTTGCGGGGTTGTTAGTTCCTCCGATCTTTGATGTTTGCTCTGAGTAATATCTATCTCGATTTGAAAACCATCTGAAATCATTGCAAATGTTAAACCTGGAAAAAGGCGATTTCAACTGTNGGGCGTATATAGGCTTTCTTATACAAACTACTTAAATCATGGGTTTTTATATTTTCCAGCAGGTTCCTAAGCCTGCAATTCTCGCATTTTCAACAAATTTGTGCAGGATTTGCCTTTTCCTGATCGGTTTTACCCCGATCC
>DUZB01000169.1 GCA_013349725.1 Deltaproteobacteria bacterium
AAATTGCTGTATGTATAAATCCGCAATCCGCAATCTGAAATGCTATAATCTGTTTTCAACTGTTTTATTGAAAAAACAGCAGGGGGAGTACCATGGAGAAAGACAAAGATAAAGCGGTCGATCAGGCCATTTCACAGATAGAGCGCCAGTTCGGCAAGGGCTCCATCATGAAAATGGGGGAAGAAAACATCATCAGAATTCCCGCCATTTCAACGGGGTCCTTATCTCTCGATCTGGCCTTAGGGGTTGGAGGCGTTCCGAGAGGCCGGGTGATCGAAGTATTTGGACCCGAATCCTCCGGAAAGACAACCCTGACACTGCATATCGCGGCGGAAGCCCAGGCAAAAGGGGGTATGGTGGCCTTTATTGACGCAGAACACGCCCTTGACATAACCTATGCCAGAAAACTGGGCGTGGATGTGGACAACCTGCTGGTGTCGCAGCCGGATACGGGGGAGCAGGCCCTTGACATTACGGAAATTCTGGTCAGGAGCGGCGCCATAGATGTGCTCATCATCGATTCCGTGGCGGCCCTTGTTCCAAAGGCGGAAATTGAAGGGGAGATGGGAGATCACCATATGGGACTTCAAGCCAGGCTCATGTCCCAGGCCTTGCGTAAATTGACCGCAACCATAAGCAAGTCAAGAACGTGCGTCATCTTTATCAACCAGATCAGAATGAAAATCGGGGTCATGTTCGGCAATCCGGAAACAACCACCGGCGGGAACGCCTTGAAATTTTATTCCAGCCAGCGCCTCGATATTCGAAGAATAGGGGCCATCAAAGAAGGGGACCAGGTAGTGGGGAATCGAACCCGCGTGAAGGTCGTCAAAAACAAGGTGGCGCCGCCTTTCAAGGACGCTGAATTTGACATCATTTATGGCGAAGGAATTTCAAAGGAAGGCGACATTCTCGACCTGGGCGTTACCCTCAACATTGTTGAAAAAAGTGGCGCATGGTATTCCTTTGGAGACGACCGAATAGGCCAGGGAAGGCAGAATGTGAAACGTTTTCTCTCTGAAAACGTCGACATCAGGGATAAAATCGCAAAAGCGATCATGGAGAAAACAGGATTGAATGCCATCCGGGCTTCAACCGCCCAGGAAGAGGAGATCGTGATTGATTCGTGAATAATCCCTTTTCCCATGCAGGAACGAACCAAAACCCATGGCAAAGAAAAGGAAACGGCCTTTCCATGTTTCTTATTTGCTGCCGCAGAAAAAGGATATCGTTGCACGTCAGCGAAAACAGATGGAAATGATGAATTTTAGAGAAATCAGAAATGCATTCCTGGAATATTTCAGGAAACAGGACCACAGAATCGTAGAAAGTTCTTCCCTTGTCCCGAGAAATGATCCGACGCTTCTTTTCACCAATGCCGGTATGGTTCAGTTCAAAGGCGCTTTTCTCGGAGAGGACAATTTAGGGTACACCAGAGCGACAACTTCCCAGAAGTGTGTCCGAGCCGGGGGAAAGCACAACGATCTTGAAAATGTGGGCTACACGCCCCGGCATCATACCTTCTTTGAAATGCTGGGAAATTTTTCCTTCGGAGATTATTTCAAGGAGGAAGCGATCCTGTGGAGCTGGGAACTTCTGACGGAAATATACAAGCTGCCTGCGGAAAAACTGCATATATCTGTTTATAAAGAAGATGATGAGGCCTACGACATCTGGCGTGAGAAAATCGGGATTCCTTCAGAAAGGATTGTCCGGCTGGGAGAAAAAGACAACTTCTGGGCCATGGGCGACACCGGTCCTTGCGGTCCCTGCTCGGAAATCCATATTGACCAGGGGGAAAAAATGGGGTGCGGGAAAGCGGGCTGTGCGCCTGGTTGTGACTGCAATCGTTTCCTCGAAATATGGAATCTGGTTTTCACGCAGTTTGACAGAAGCGCCGACGGCACATTAACCCCGTTGCCTAAACCAAACATAGATACAGGCATGGGACTGGAAAGAATCACGGCCGTCGTACAGGGAGTGACCTCCAATTACGATACCGATCTTTTTAAGGGAATCATGGGGTTCATCGAAGAAATATCAGGAAGGAAATACGGGGATCAAACAAAACAGGATGTGGCATTTCGCGTTATTTCCGATCATGCCCGCGCGGTCACTTTTCTGATCAGCGACGGGATTATGCCCTCCAATGA
>DUZB01000147.1 GCA_013349725.1 Deltaproteobacteria bacterium
GATCTGCGACGAAAGTTGGTGAACTTTGCACACCCGGAAGACACCGGGTGGGAGGAAAGGACGTTCTGAGTTTCAATATCGGGATAGGACGATAAGCAGCATAAATCTAAATGTTGTGGGGTGCGACGATGGAAAGACTAATGCCACCCCAGCCGCGTCATTCCCGCGAACGCGGGAATCCAGTTTGTCCGCGCCAAATTCATGGATTCCGGGCATGCCCGGAATGACGGCGCTTTCGTCTGCATGACTCACAACAAAAACAAGTCAACATGTTCAATTATAAAAGATTTTAACAGTTCCGCATCAAAACCATTAAACAATTTGACTCATCGCGGGTTAGTGTGAAGAATCCTTCTTTCCGGAACTGAGGTGTCAGGTTTCAGTCCCGCCGCAGCAGGGTTCCGGCTTTGCGATCCCATAAAGCATAACTGTAGGTCCTGACTTGGAATATGTCGAATGTGGCCAGGTTTTCCTCTGACACCTGAAACCTAAACATGGTCTATTTGAGAACAAACCTTCGTATCACGCTAATCCGTGGTTCGACATGAGCCTTCTTCTGTAGAAATGTTCTTACGCACGCAAAGCCTGCTCAAAATCCTCGATGAGGTCTGCAGTTGCTTCAATGCCCACCGAGAGCCGGATAAGTCGGTCCGAGATCCCAAGCTTTTTAAGATCCTCGGGGGAAACGCCTGCATGAGATGTGGTTACGGGCCGCGTGATAAGACTTTCAACCCCTCCGAGGCTGGGTGCACTGATGGGGATTGTTAAACGATGGATAAAAGCATCCGCCGCTTCAACGCCGCCTGTTAGCTCAAAGCTCATCATGCCGCCAAAACCGTCAAAAAGTTCCTTCGCCCGATGATGTTCGGGATGGTTTTCAAGCCCGGGATAGTTCACTTTCTCCACCCTCTCGTGATTTTCAAGAAATCGAGCCATTTCCATGGCGCTTTGATTGTGATGTTTCATCCTCAGCGCGAGGGTTTTCAAACCCCGGTCAAGAAGAAAGCATGCGTGGGGATCGAGAGTCCCGCCCAGGTGGTTCAATTTGTGGGTGACCTTACGGATGAGGTGGGAAGGCCCCATGACAGCCCCCGCCACAATATCGGAATGACCGTTAAGATATTTTGTGCCGCTATGGATGGAGATATCGTATCCCAGATCGATGGGGCGAAAATTGACCGGTGTGGGAAACGTATTGTCTATGAGGGAAAGCAGCCCGTGAGCTTTGCAGAATGCCACCATGGCGCGATGATCGCCCACCTGAAGCAGCGGGTTGGTTACGGCTTCCATAAACACGATTTTTGTCCGCGGCTGCAGTTTGCTCTCCCAGGTTTCCGGGGCATTCGCGTCGATAAAATCAACGGTGATTCCCAGGGAAGGGAGGTCTTTTGTGATGAGGTCGTGCGTTCCTCCGTACAGACAACTCTGGGCAAGGAAGTGGTCTCCTGCGTTAAGGAGTGCCAGAAGGGTGGTGGAAATGGCGGCCATGCCGCTGGCGGCAACGATGGCGCTTTGGGCATTTTCGATAGCGGCCAGTTTTTCTGAAAGCAGAAGATGATTGGGCGTGTTGTTCAAGCGAATATACCTGATGTCGTGATAGCTGCCTTGTCCGGAATATTCAAAGGTGGCGGATTGAAAGACAGGCATGGTGACGGCGCCGCAAATGAGTTGCTCGGGATCGCCGGCATGAATCAGTTTTGTCTCCATTTGCTGGGTGGGCTTGTCCATGGGAATTTCCTCCTTGAGTCGTTGAAAGCATTGTGGTTTACGGGTAAATATAGCTTTTAAGATACCATAAATGGGATTTTTTATAAATGTTTTCCGATACTCCACCGGCTTCTTTTCGAGAAGAGTTCTCGCAGTTTCTGGTGAAATATTGAGGCATTTCAAAATCAATGGTTGACTGTTCCAGGGTAAGGAGCGTAAACAGTCACATATCAAAAATTTTGAGTTGAAAGGAGGGGTTTGATGAATTCAGAGCAAATGCGTGAAAGGGCTGTTGAACTGTTCCTGAAAGGGCTTCACTGAGGCCAGGCGATCCTGACCGTGGGTCAGGAGAAAACAGGTTCGGTGAACGAAGCAGTGGTAAAGGCTGTGGGGGCTTTCGGTGGTGGAATTGCGAGCTCG
>DUZB01000146.1 GCA_013349725.1 Deltaproteobacteria bacterium
AACACTGACACCTGAAACCCAAGAAAGATGATAAGCAGGAAAGGTTTTCGCTCCAAATCATGAACCGTTCAGGAGTCACCTTGAAAGGGCTGGTTCAGGCACTAAATATCCAGCTCGAGATTAATCATATCCCCCTGCTGGAAGCCCATGCTGTTGAAAAATTTCAATAGACGCCAGTCCCGGCGCGTTACAAAGGTATAGATGCTGGTTATACCCCCTTCCTTCAGCTTATTGGTCATTTCCGTGAACAGGATCTTTGCGATCCCCCTTCTCTGGTAGTCAGGGTCTACGCCGATGGTATCAATCCATCCAATATTTTCCGGAACGCCATATTCCCACCTGCTTGCGCCGCCGATAATGAAACCGATCACCTTACTCTCCAATTCAGCAACAAGAGAGGCAATCTGCGAGTGTTTTTCCGCTACTCCAAGTTTCATTTCCCAATATTCGGGCCTTGGTTTTCCCAGAACCTTGAGGTCTATTTCAACGATTCGGTTCAGATCCGAGGGAGCCATTGTTCGAATAACAGGTGAACCGGAAGATGTATCAGACATATTTCCCTCCTTACATTTCTGAAGTTTCTTTTCCTGACTCGATCTTTAAAAGGGCATCTTTGTTGAAAAGATACGGGGTATTGCAGTAATGGCATTTCACTTCCAGAGGAAAGGGGCCGTTTTGAATCATTTCATCCAGGTCTTCTTTCGGTAGCGTGGTCAGGATTTCCTCGACCCGCTCCTGGTTGCATCGACACATAAATTCAACCCTGTGCGCACCTAAAAACTGGGGGGCAAGGGTTTTAAAGCTCTTCCGAACCAGTTCCTCGGGGTCTTCCCCTTCGGCAAATGCGGCCCCGATAGAGGGCAACATGGAGACCAGGGCTTCCAGACGGTCCACATCGCTTTCCTCTGCGCCTGGCATCACCTGTAAGAACAGGCCTCCTGAACCGGCAACCTTTCCTTCCCGGTCAAATTTCACACTCAGGTTGAATGCGCTGGGGTTCTGCTCAGAGGTGAGGTAGTAGTACGCCAGATCCTTGGCAATGTTGCCATACAGGAGCTCCACCTGGCCTGTAAACGGTTGCTTTGCATCTCTAAGCATCTTGGTTACGGAGAGGATTCCGGCGCCGAAAAAGGGCGAGAGATTGAAGTCCTCCAGGGGTTTATCGATGGGGATGGGAACGTTTTTCAGGTAGCCGCGCACTTCACCGAATGCGTTGGCTTCAACCAGCAGCCCCTTGATCGGTCCGGAACAGCCGATCTGCAGAGTAATCCTTTCATCCCCCTTGAGTCCCGTACACATCAAAGCGCCTGCAAGGTATCCATGGCCCAGCACGAGGGTCTCCAAAATGCCTAATTCATGATTGGCGCGCATTTCGTTCACCATGCGGGTCCCGTGAACGATGGCGCCGCGCACCGTCCCCTGCAAAAGCAGAAAACGATGCAGTTTGTCCCTGGCGTTTGCCAGCAACTGCTCNTTGAGATTCGCTCCATACGGCATCTTTTTAATCATAGGATCATCCTAACCCGGCGAAGGCGGAATAAAAAAAGATCTCGCGCCCCGGTGAAACAACGGCAAGAACGGTTTCACTGGGCAAGCAAAGATGCAGACACGCAAAGGTTTTTAGTCGTTTAACCCCATCTGAATCCTTGACGTTATGGGCTTCGACGATCTGCCATCTGAACACTGACCACTGCGTTCCTGACTACCTCGGGCGCTACAAAGGGTCGGTTCATGGCGGCATCCATATCAACCGTTACCCGAAGTGCCCGCAGTCCGGAAACCCCTTGAAGATCCTCCAGTTCCAGTTGTTCCACTGTTGGTTCGAGATACCCCTCATCCTGAAGATAATCGACGTACTTCAGATATTCGTGCATCTCCCGGCGATGGGAATAGACAATGGCAATTTTTCCGGGCTGGGTGAGCCGTTCCTTTCCCTCTTGGACCATGGCTTTGTCAATGCGTTTCTTGATGATCTCATGACGGATATCGTAAGCCCCATCCACATCAAACCGTCGTTCGTCGGGACGGAAGCGAATGGACATGGGCGTGTCCTGAACAAGGATGAGATGGGC
>DUZB01000307.1 GCA_013349725.1 Deltaproteobacteria bacterium
CGGCTTTATCAAAAAATACTGTGTGAGTGGCATTTTGCCACGATTTTTCGCGGCTGGAAAGCCGCTCCCACAGAGATGATTTGTCAAAATTAGAATTGCTGATGTTTGTTAACTTCCCTGTAATTTTAAGTCCGGGAGATTTTCCAAACCCCCCATCCGCAGGGCTTCCAGCAATTCTACCATATCCTGTGGCAAAGGACTTTCAAACTCCATGAAGGTATTATTTTCCGGATGGGTAAAGCCCAGGTGGAAGGAATGCAGCATCTGTCTTTGGGCCTGGCAAGAAAGCAACTTGCCGGCAGGGCAATTCCTTTTCCACCAGCTGAGCCCATGTCCGTAGACAGAATCGCCGGCCAGAGGATGCCCAATATGAGACATGTGCACGCGAATCTGATGAGTCCTGCCTGTTTTTAGCAAAATCGACAGGAAGGAGAAACCCGCCTCAAACTCCTCGACCTTTTGCCATCTGGTTATTGACTGCCTTCCCCCTTTGGAAACGACAGTCATTTTTTTTCTATTGACAGGGTGACGGCCTATGGGAAGATTCACCTCGCCCACATTGGTTTTCATTCGACCATGTACAATTGCGGCATATTCCTTTTTGACCTCGCCCGATTTGAACTGGCGGGCAAGAGACAGGTGTGCCCTATCATTCTTTGCAGCCACCAGAAGGCCGGATGTGTCTTTGTCCAACCGGTGCACAATTCCCGGTCTGAGTTCTCCTCCAATACCTGAAAGATCCTTACAATGCTTCAGCAAGCCATGGACCAATGTCCCCTCGGAATGCCCGGGGGCAGGGTGCACAACGACACCTGCAGGCTTTGACACAACAATGAGGGATCTATCTTCATAGATTACAGAAAAATTTACATCCTGCGGAACCAGGTTTACAGCAGATGGAGGAGGAACGCTGATGTCGACCCTGTCCCCGCATTTAAGCCGCTGGCTTGGTTTGGATAAATTTTCGTTTACCTTGACATTTCCCTCTTTTATCAAAGACTGTATCCTGGATCGCGACAGACCGGGTTCGTTCATTGACAGGAAAACATCCAGCCTGATATCCTTCATATTCTCGTGCAACACAAAAAAGGACAATCTTTCTCCACAGGTACGACGCGCTAACGGATGAAAAAGGATTTAGCGCCTGATGGAAAACCCTGTTCAGGCACGGTTTAGCGGCAGAAGAAATGAGTTCGGATAACATGGTAAGGGGGATGGAAAAACCAACACGAAAGGAACAGGTTGTATTGGAAAGAGCTCTTGAGCAAATAAACGGGACAGGCCTTCGGTTGTCAGGCAAAAAACCCATCCAGGTCTTTTTCAATCTCTGATTCATCCACCTGCCTGGAAAGGGAGATCTCTTTTACCAGCAGGGTCCTCGCTGTTTCAAGCATTTTCTTTTCACCAAAAGAAAGGTCCTTTTCTACTGAAAGGATCAACAGATCGCGATAGACTTCAGCCACTTCAAATACGGATCCGGTCTTAATTTTATCCATGTATTCGCGGTATCGGCGATTCCATGTCTGGTTGTCGAGAGTCACATCCCGATCTTTGAGAATGGCGTAAAGCCTGGGAATCTCGGTCTCCTCTATAATGTCTCGCAAACCCACATTATTCACATTGCTGGTAGGTATCATTATGATCATGTTATTGTCGAGAATTCGCATGACATAAAATTCCTGCCTGCAACCGGAAATATCCCGGCATTCAATTCTCTCAATAATACCGACTCCATGCGCAGGATAAACTGCTAAAGCTCCCACCTGGAACATCTATACCTCCAATCCATAACGCTATTGAACAGATGAGAAAAGAAGGGACGGTTCGGGCCCGTGGCCCCGCGGGTAGATCCTTCGCAGGTCACGGGCCGTCGCCATCTTTTTACGATTTATATAGGCTCATCCAATTAAAACCAACTTAGGAGCAGGCCTGCCTTACCAACCAGAAGTGGCGCAATCACCAGTGAGACCACGGACATCAACTTGATCAGGATGTTCATGGCGGGACCGGAGGTATCCTTG
>DUZB01000356.1 GCA_013349725.1 Deltaproteobacteria bacterium
AGTGATCAGTGATCAGTGGTCAGTGATCAGTGGTCAGTGGTCAGTGGTCGTAACGAGTAACCAGCAACCAGCAACGAGCAACCATGCCCATATACGAATATGAATCCATCGATCCAGGCGAGGCCTGTGGAAAATGTAAAGTTCGGTTTGAAAGGTTCCAAGGGATCGCCGAACCGCCCCTGCAAAATTGTCCTTCGTGCGGAAAACCCGTCAAGAAATTGATGTCGTGGTGCAGGGCCGCTGTGGTGGAAACCTCACCGGAATATAATCGTGTGACAACACAGATGTCCCAATACGAAAAGGAAGGAATGTGGAGCCACGCGGCGGAGCTTGGAGACACCCATTCTGAAAAATCAGGAGACACCTCAATGAAAATGCGGGCCATTGATAACTACGCCAAAGCAGGGTATGATTCGAAAACACTGGAAAAGCACGCGAAAGCACCTGTAACGGGAGGAGATTCGGAATGAAGTTGAAAACCTGCGGGGTTACCACGGTATGGATGACATTTCTCGCTGCCATCGTCTTTCTCATGCTTTTTTTCTGCCCAGCCGTCATGGGACAGGAGAAGAAAGATCTGCCTGCAAGGGCCATCTCCGTATTCCCTGAATACACGGGGATTGTGATTCCCCAGGGTGAAGCGGTAGATATTGATCTGATTGTAGCAAACGTCGGCAGGACGGGAGAAGACATCAACGTTTCTCTGCTCTCAGTCCCTTCGGGCTGGAAGGCGTGGATCAAGACCTATAAATACGGCGTAACAGGGATACACGTGCGAAGCGATGATTCCAAGAGTCTGCTCGTTCGCCTTCAGCCCGAGAAAAGTGTGGAGCCGGGAGAATACATCTTTCGCATAAAAGCCGAAACAGCCGACGGAAAAATGGATTCCAACAGTCAGGTCCTGGTGACGGTCACAAAAGGAAAAGAAGAAAAAAGCCCGGAAGGGGTCAACATCGTAACCTCTTATCCCGTACTGACCGGACCCACGGATGCCAAATTTGAATTTTCCGTGGAGGTAGAAAACAAGTCGGATCAGGAAGGGATTTTCAATCTGACTGCCCAGGGCCCTGAGAACTGGACGATGAATTTCAAGCCTGCCTACGAAGACAAATTCATTTCGAGCCTCAGGCTCAAGGCGGGCCAGAGCCAAACCATGGCCGTTGAAGTTAAACCCAACCCGTGGGCAAATCCCGGACAATATCCCATACTCGTCAAGATCAGTTCCCCAAAAGCCGAGGGCCAGGTGGCGCTGAATGTCGTGCTCACGGGCACGTATCAACTGGAAGCCGGAACGGCAAACGGCCTGCTTTCATTGAGCGCGGTGCGGGGCGAACCGGTGACTCTTTCGTTCTATGTTAAAAACACCGGTTCCGCGGCTCTCACCAATGTGCGGCTCCTTTCCTTTAAACCGGAAAACTGGAAAGTAGAGTTCACTCCGGAGATCATTGAAATGCTGCCGCCTCAGGAACTCAAACAGGTGGAGGTTTCCATTACCCCCTCCTCTCAGGCACTGGTGGGGGATTATTCCGTAGGTCTTCGAGCTGAATCGGGTTCCCCCCCAAGGGCGGAAAAAACCATTGAGTTGAGAACGAACGTCATGGCCTCCGCTGCCTGGGGATGGACCGGCATCGGGATTATTGTCCTTGTCATAGCAGGACTCGTCTTCCTTTTTGTGCGTCTTGGAAGGCGTTGAAATGGAACCTGCCGCCATCATTGAAACCTTTGACCTTACAAAGCGCTACGGCCNNCAAACTGCCGTCAACCGGCTTAANCTGGCCGTAAGNGAGGGGGAAATTTTTGGTTTNTTAGGTCCGAACGGCGCCGGGAAAACAACGACCCTGCTCATGCTGTTAGGGCTGAGCCGGCCAACAAAGGGCCACGCCACGGTTTGCGGCCTGAACCCCTTAAGGAAGGTGAGAGAGGTCAAACGGCAGGCGGGATACCTTCCAGAAAACGTGGGGTTCTACGGA
>DUZB01000408.1 GCA_013349725.1 Deltaproteobacteria bacterium
AGGGGAAGAGGGGAAGAGGGGAAGAGGGGAAGAAGTTTAGAGGGTAAGAGTACCCTATTCAAAAACCCCCGCAAGAATGGAGTCACAGGGTCTTTTTTGCTGCCGCATCTTGGATAAGGCTCACCCACACGTGGTGGAGGTTCTTATTTGCTGGTACATTGCAGAAAATATAGGTTTATGCCAAGTCTTGATTGTACCGGCAAATAAGGACCGGGAGCTCCATAGGAATCAGATGCGGCAGCAAAAAAGACCCTGTGACGGAATGGATTTGTTGAATCTGAAATGTGATACCAGGGAATTTGAATAGGATGCCTCAAATGGTCCACCAAGAAAGTGTAATACACAGGGAGAAAAATAAATGCTTCAAATTGAAGATCTTCAGGTAAAACTGGGAGAGAAGGAGATCTTGAAACAGATCAATCTTCGGATTGACCCGGGGGAAACACACATCCTGTTCGGCCCCAACGGTTCCGGAAAAACTTCTCTTTTAATGACCATTATGGGGTATCCCCAATACAAGGTCACTTCAGGCAGAATAAAATTCAAAGGGGTGGACATCACAGACCTTCCCATCGATGAAAGGGCAAAGATGGGGATCGGAATGTCCTATCAGCGACCCCCCACCATCAACGGGCTGAAAATCAGGCAGATGATCGGCCTTTGCGCAAAGCACGATGTGGATGAAGAAGCCCTGGCCGAAAAGGTGAACTTCAAGGATTTTTTAGACAGGGATGTGAACGCGGGGTTCTCCGGCGGAGAAATCAAGCGATCGGAACTGCTGCAACTCATGGCCCAGGAACCCGATCTGATGCTTTTTGATGAACCGGAATCGGGTGTGGATATGGAAAACATCACCCTCGTGGGCAAGACCATTGCCGCCCTTTTGGAGAAGGACGGCGCCCCTGAACTGATAAAATCCAAGATGCAGGCGAAACTCAACCGGACAAAAATGGGCCTGATTATCACCCACACCGGCTATATTCTGGACTACGTTTCCGCGGACAAGGGGCAGGTCCTTTTTAATGGTAAATTAAGCTGCGTCAGCAACCCGCGAGAGATTTTGGGATGTGTGGGTAAGTCGGGATACGAGGAGTGTGTAAGATGTATGACAGAGCTCAATTAAAGCAAAAAGCAACCGCTGCTTTGAACAAAGCAGGCCTTCTGGGACCGGATATCGACCTTATGCAGTTTGACGACGCCCCCGTACCCCATTCCTACATGGCGGATGAAGATCTTTGCGCCATCCCTCAGCTTGAACAATCGAGACTGATCATGTCGGGCCTGGATGTCACGGAAAAGGAAAGAGGGGGAACCTATTTTCAGAAGGACACGCAAGTGGTCCATTGCCACTCCAGCCAGGACGGCATCGAAGTGATCCCCATTAAGAAGGCACTGGAAGAATGCGACTGGATTGAGGAATATTACTGGAAACTGGCGGCAGTGGATGCGGACAAATATACGGCCGCCGTGGAGCTGGGCCTTCATGACGGGTACGTGATTCGTGCACTCCCCGGAAGCAAATCGATCTATCCCGTACAGGCCTGTCTTTATCTCGACAAGGAAAACCTGCAACAGAACGTGCACAATATTATCGTGGCGGAAGAGGATTCAGAACTTCATATCATCAGCGGGTGCGCAAGCTCTCCCCACATGAAGAAGGGCATTCATGTGGGAATCTCCGAATTCTTTATAAAAAAGAACGCCAAGTTATCGTTTACCATGATCCACAACTGGGCGGAGGATATGGTGGTGCGTCCCAGATCGGTGGCCAGGGTCGAAGAAGGCGGGCTTTTCCTGAACAACTACGTCTGCATGAAACCGGTCCGTTCCCTGCAGATGTACCCCACAGCCCATCTTGTGGGCGATAATGCCGTGGCCCGGTTTTACAGCATTATTGTTGGAAGTCCCGGCTCGGAATATGACCTGGGGGGCAGGGTAATCCTTAAAAAGCCGGGAACCCGCGCCGAAAT
>DUZB01000173.1 GCA_013349725.1 Deltaproteobacteria bacterium
TACAGTCTCACCATTCCCGCCTCTTTCGAACTGGATCTCTGGGGCAAGCTGGCGCGGGCGGAAGAGGCGGCAAGGGCCGAACTCCTGAAAGCGGAGGAAAATCGCAAGACACTGGCTCAGAGCCTGGTGTCGGAAGCGATCAGTCTGTACCTGAGGCTGGAATCCATTGAAAGGAGGATACAGATTACTGAACAGAGCCTTGTCGGTTATCGGGAAGCCGTTGCTTTTGTGGAAGCACGGTATAAGCGTGGCCTTATCTCCATCCTCGACCTGAGGCAGGCTCGCAGGACGCTGGCCCAGGCCATGAGCGCCCTTCCTGTGCTTCGGCAAGATCTGGGGTCTACACAGCAGACCCTGGCCCTACTCATGGGCAAGTATCCCAGAACCGAATCGCCGAGAGGACAGCCCGAGGATTATTACAAACAACTTGAACCCGTTCCGCCTGGCCTTCCCAGCGCACTTCTCCTTCGCAGGCCGGATCTCAGGGCTGCCGTGGCAGGCCTGGAATCCCTGAACGCGCAGATAGGGGTCAGCAAGGCCAACCGCTTCCCAAGCATTTCCCTGACCGGCAGTTACGGGTATTCCAGCCCGGAATTAGGGAATCTGTTTTTCGGTCCGGAGGGATTGGTGTGGAATATTGCGGGAGGTATTTTTCAACCGCTTTTCGATGCCGGCAGACTGAAGGCCGCGCAGAAGGGGGTGGAGGCCCAGTACGAGCAGGCGGTGGCGCAATATGGCAAAACCGTTCTGACTGCTTTTAGAGAAGTGGAAAACTCCCTTTTGACCAGGAAGGAGCAATTGGAGCGGAGAAAAGATGTTTTGAGTTTCCTGGTGGAAGCAAGGGCTACGCAACGGGTGGCCGAAGCTCGTTACCTTCGCGGCCTGGTGGATTACCTGACGGTGCTTAACGCCCAACAGACGCGTTATGGGGCCGAAGATGATCTGGTTCTCGTGGACCTGGCCATTTTCAGCAACCGCGTATCCCTTCACCGGGCATTAGGTGGAGGGTGGGCCGAACTCCCCCCCGTGGAAGGAAAAGAAACGGAAGGGGTTGCCTCTTATTTAATTTGGTGATTGCGAGTCAAATATCATGGATCAAAGAAAAAAAAGAATCGTTCAGTTGCTCCTGACACTCATCCTTATCGGGATTGGTGCATTGGGCATGGTCAAACTTACGGAAAGCAAACCGCAGATAAAAAAGCAAAAGCCTCCTGTTCCTTTACCCATGGTCAGGACCATGGCGGTGACGACCGGGACCCAGGCCATTATCATTAAAGGCGAGGGTTCTGTGAGTCCTGTGCAGGAAATGGTTCTGGTACCCCAGGTGGATGGGAAAATAGTGTATATTTCGCCTTCCCTCATAAATGGCGGCGCTTTCCTGAAAGGGGAAACCCTTCTTCGCATTGAACCGGAAGATTATCGGTTGTCGGTGACGCTTGCAGAATCGAAAATAAAGAATGCTCAGAGTCTGCTCCGCCTTGCGGAAGAAGAGGCTGCCGCAGCAAAAGAGGAATGGTTTCAACTCTATCTCGATGATAAAAACAGAGGAAAAGAGCCTCCCCCCCTGGTGCTTAAAGAGCCCCAATTGGCCGCCGCAAAGGCGAAACTGGCCGCGGATAAAGCGGATCTGAGAAACGCCATGCTGGATCTCGAGCGAACCGAGCTCAAGGCGCCTTTCAGCGGAAGGGTGGAAGCGGAAAGCGTGGATCTCGGACAATACGTAAGGCCGGGGGAGAAACTGGCTTCTCTCTTTTCCACGGATGCGGCGGAGGTCGTGGTTCCCCTGGAGGATGAGAGCTTGCTGTGGTTTCATGTGCCGGGATTCACTCCGGGAAAAGGTCCCGGCGCCGGCGTGAAGATTATGGCTCGCATTGCAGGGCGAGATTGCGTCTGGGAGGGTCGTGTGGTCCGATCCGAAGGGAAGATCGATCAGCGGACACGAATGATCCGGGTGGTCG
>DUZB01000274.1 GCA_013349725.1 Deltaproteobacteria bacterium
CCCCGCCTGCAAAATCAACCGACTGGCCTCGGGAATGGTCATAAAATACCGCAGCACATCTTTATGGGTTAGGGTAACGGGCCCGCCCCGCTCAATCTGCTTCCTGAACAGCGGCACCACGCTCCCCACACTATAAATCACATTCCCAAAACGGACGCACATGTTTCGCGCCCCCAATTCCGTCGCGTATGCTTGTGCCAAGAGTTCACCAACCCGCTTGGAAGCCCCCATCACATTGGTGGGACGTACCGCCTTATCCGTGGAAACCACCACGCATCTCCGCACACCCGCTCCGGCACACAGATCCAGAACACACTGCGTCCCCACAATATTGTTCAGCACGGCCTCCCACGGATGAAGCTCCAACATGGGGACATGCTTGTATGCCGCTGCGTGAAAGACCACCTCCGGTTTTTCCCGCTCAAAGATGCGGCTCATCACATGCCTGTCCTGAATCGGGCATAAAACAGGCACAATCTCCATATCAGGCAACCTGGCCTTAAAATCCATTTCCATGTCATACAGGCCCGACTCATTGATATCCACAATGATCAGTTTCTTTGGTGCAAATCGAATAATCTGCCGGCACAGCTCCGACCCGATGGAACCCACCCCTCCGGTGACCATAACCCGCTTACCGGTCAGATATCCCCCGATCTGCTTCAGGTTCAATTCCACCTGTCGTCGCCCCAGAAGATCCTCGTACCGAACCTTTCGAATAGACCCGACCGAGACCTTTCCTTCGATCAGTTCACCCACCCCGGGAACCGTCTTACAGGGAAGACCCGTGGCCTCACAAGCGCCCACCACTCGCCTCATTTCCATGGCAGAGGCAGCAGAAATGGCAATGATGATTTCATCAACCGCTTCCTTCTCTGAAATCTCCTTGATTTCATCCACCGATCCCAGAACCGAAACCCCATGAAGGGTCTGCTTCAGCTTTTTTTTGTCATCATCAATGCACCCTACTATCTGATAGCGAATTTCAGGGTTTTCTTTGATTTCCCGCAGGAGTTTCTCGCCGGCAGACCCAGCCCCCACAACCAGCACCCTTGCCCCTTCCCCATCAGCCTTGCCAAAAAAAGGAATCTTGAATGATCCCTGTCCGGGAGTCAAAAAAAGGCGAATCCCCACTCGAACGCCGGACATGAAGAGAAAGGTCAGCACAAGATCAATGGCAAAAATGCTGCGGGGAAACCCGACAAAACGAACCTTCAAAACCAGAATAAAGACAATGATCCCCGAACTGATCACACAAGCCTTAATCAAATTCTCCAGGTCATAGATGCCCGTGTATCGCCACATCCCCTTATAAAGCCCAAAAAAGAAGAAGCAGGCCAATTTCACTGGAACAGTCCACACAACGGTATTCATCCAGTTCGCCAATTCACCTGCCGGAATAGAGCCATCAAACCGAAGATAATAGGCAAGATAATACGCCAATCCGGAAAGAACTGCATCTCCCAGAAATACCAGCCAAAAATTCGGTCTCTTCAGTATTCTTAGCATCTTTACCCCATGAAATTCATGTTCATGACGAGCGTAGTCGATTTCATCGAGGCGCCCTCCCTGTCAGAGAATACTTTTCTTCCACCGGCCAATGTTGATGCATTCGTAAAAAGTCGGAAATGACCCGTTTCTGTCATTCCCGCGAACGCGGGAATCCAGTAGTATCAGGTGCTTATGGACCCCCGCGTTCGCGGGGGTGACGGGTTTAGGGACTTTTTACGAGACCATCAATGTTTACTCAAAAAGAAAATCGCCATAGCCAAAGAGTACGCCTTCTTATAAACCCTCAAATCTTTTGCCGATTTAGCAACCATTTTATCTCCCCTCCCTGATCCCCGACCCCTGACCACCGACCACTGTCCTCCCCCATCCAATCCCGCAGGGATCATCCACCCATCCTAATCATCCCTTCCTTTTGCCCTCCGTCCT
>DUZB01000202.1 GCA_013349725.1 Deltaproteobacteria bacterium
CCAGGTGAGTGGCTGGATGGGGGCCGGTCTTAAAGGCCTCCGCGGACTCCACAATGCCTGCATGGACCGGAAGCCCGTTATCGGCGCCGTCCAGGACCATTCCGGCATCTCTCCCGGCGTGGCGTGAATCCACCACGGAAAGGACACGGTATCGACCGGATCGACGGACAAGGCCGTGGGCGGTTTTTCCATTGGGGGTTCCGAAGGCCCCTTCGCAATAGACAATGGCGTTTCCTTCATAAGATCTGTTCATTGATTTCTCCCGGTCAGGATGATCACGTAACGATCACCCGGCAGAGGTTCTTTCTGATGCTGCCCCAACAGGACGATAAGTCCGGCTGAGGAGGCAGGCAGGACATTGAGACCTTCTTTTTCTCGAATCATTCGCGCATAGGCCAGCATGTTCCTGTCGCTGGCATAGGATGCCCATCCCCCCGTGCTCCGAATGGCATCCAGGGCGTAGTCCCCATCGATGGCATGCCAGTTGATGAGGGGCTCATTCACAGTGGTCTCTTTAATCTGCTCGGGGGGCAGGTCTTCACAGTAGGGCATATTTTTCACAAAGGCCCTGATGATGGGATTCTTATTGTGGGAGGATGCTGCCACCATGCGAGGAATCCGAGAGGTTTTCCCCCTTCTGTACAGACTCAGAAATCCCCGGTAAATCCCGGCTAATGTGGTTCCGTTGGAGACAGGGACAGCCACCACGGCAGGGGCGTCCCGCAGTTCGTCGTAGATCTCGTAGGCGATCTCTCCATAGGCCTTCAGCTGGATCGCCGTATTGGCGCCCCCCGGATTGGCGTCATAGATCTCATCGGCCTCGGCCCTTTCCTTGGAGACTTCCACCGCATCCTCATAGTTCCCCGGCACGCGAAGGATCTCCGCACCGAAGATCTCCATCTCCCGGGTTCTTCTGGTATGGTATCCTTGTGGAATATAGGCGATGCAGTGCAGCCCTGCCATGGAGGACGCAAGGGCCATGGCAGCACCGTAATTCCCGCACGTAGCCACGGTGATGGCCTCAAACCCCCGCCTCAGGGCGTCCATGGCCTGGGCGAAAGCGATGCGGTCCTTCTGGGCCCCCGTGGGATTGCCCCCTTCAAACTTGAGATAGATCTGCCTTAACCCTATTTCCCGTTCGATGTTGCGAGATCGTGTGAGTGTAGTGTCCCCCACTTCAGACTCCAGGATGTCTTCATAGGCCTCCAGGCGATCATCGAGGAATTGGTTCTTATCGGCCGCCAGGCGCTTTTGCACATCCAGTTCGGGTGCGATGATGGGCGCCTGGGCGCTGGCGCCGTCCAGGAGTGAAAAAGACCAGTCTCCCGGACCCGTTCTCTGGCCGTGAGAGCTTGAGGCTTGCGTGTTCATTCTTTGCTCCAGAGATCTCACCTTTGGGTTCTCAGCTTTTCTTCCATTCTCAATCATGCGAACTCCTGACAGACGTCTGTCCCCGCTTTCCTATTACCCGGGCGGGACTAAATTTTGATTTTTGGCAAGACTCTCTGCTTACAACTTCAAATCCTTCCATACCAGGCATCTTGATGTTTGTAAACACAATGCCGGATCTTTCCTTTTCGAACACCTGAATCCCTTCTTTAATTTGGGCGTCACAAATGCACATTATAGCATACTATTCTTTCATCAATCTATTGCTAAAGGGTGCTCATAGATGGTATCTTTGTATCCTATTTGAAAATCCGGGTAAGAATCGGACTCATGGGGTCTTTTTCCTTAGAGCCTGTTTGAAAATTATCCCGTTGCGAGGTTGAGCGAGGCTTTCGAGGGCAAGGAAGTGACAAAAATGAGGCTGAAAGCGTAGTCGAGCTACGTTGAAGACCCATTTTGGTCGATGACGCAGCCATCGGAAGCCGCAGCCGACCGCAGTAGGGATAATTTTCAAAC
>DUZB01000172.1 GCA_013349725.1 Deltaproteobacteria bacterium
AGGCTCCTTTCCAATCTGGCCGAACCATATTCCATAGACCCTTCTGGGAACAGTTTTTTCCCGGAAACGTTTCAGCCGATTTTTCTGACCATCTGGGCCAGGCAGATGCTGGAACTGGATACTGCGTTTGCCCCCATCACTTCAAAGCAGTCCGTGGAGCTTTTCAGAAAGCTGAGAGCAGGTGAATCAGGACCCCCATACAGTATGGATCCATACAAGGAGCCGTTTGTAAGGAGTTTTACGGCTGCAGCGTCTGATCTGGTTGCAGAAGAAAAGGAAGCCTTTGAGGAGTATTTAGCCCTACTGTGGGAGGATTTCAGCGGGGAATATGAGAGTTTTCCCGATGCACCCCCGGATCCCCGATTCAGCAGGTTTATTCTTGTGGAACCTACGTCCTTATCTCCTGCAACATGAAGATGGTATAGGACAGGGCAAAGCAGATCAGGGTCACGGCCATAAGAGCGATGATATGGGGGAATACAACAATGATGCTCTGGCCGATGGAAAGAGGGTTCTGGAATCTTGCGGAGAGCATTTCCTCCATGGGGCCCATTAAAACGAGGGTTCGCGTTGTTTTCCGCATGGGATCAATGATGGTGGCGGTGGAATCGGAGTACAGGACCATGGGGGAACAGAGGGAGATAATCTCCCGGACGCGCGCGTTCTTGACGACCATTTCCGGTTGCGTTTCCGTGGCGCGATTCAGGGGGATGATGGCATTGGCCGCTACTTCCGCCCCAAGGGAAATGAAAAAGGAAAGGAATATCCAGAGCGCCACGGCGCCCAGACAAGACGTGGCAATGCTCCTGAACAGGATGGAAAAAAGGATGGAGAGACCCAGCCAGAAGGAGATGTAAAAGACACTGATGATATAGTAGATAAAGACCCGCCAGATCTCTTCCACCTCAGGGACCACGCCCACCACGGACATGCCGAAGCCGGTGATCACGAGGATGATGGCCGCCAGCATGATGGCGATGGTGACTACCCCTGCCAGAAACTTTCCGTTGATGACCGAATCCCTGTAAACGGGCTGCGACAGGACTTTTATGAGAGTTCCCTGCCCCCTTTCCCGGTTAATGGCGTCGAAACCCTGGATGAGCCCGATGAGAGGGCCGAAAAAGGCCACAAACTGGACCATGGACAAGAGCGCCCCCGGCGTGCTGAAAAGCATTAAGAATGGATATCTTATGGAGGAAAGGGTGTCCAGGTTCTGCCTTAGATGCATGGCCGCCATATAGCTTGTAATAAAACTGACCATGGCAATGAGGGCAAAAAGAATGACAAACCTGTAACTGGTCAAGTGATCCTGAAGCTCTTTTCTGAATACGACGCCAATGCCCTGCATCTCAACCCTCCTGGAAGTATTCCATATAGATTTCTTCCAAGGAATATTCCTTTTCGCCCACCCCGAATTTTTCCAGGGCAAGGGAAGCCATAGACCCTGCAGCAACCAGATTCCCCCCGATCATGATCCCCACGCGATCCGACATTTTCTGTACCTGTTGCAGGTTATGGGAAGAGAGTAGCACGGTCATCTGTTTTTTCCTGCTCAGGGATTGGATGAGTGCGATCAGTTGGACGGCTCCTTCAGGGTCCAGACCCAGCGTGGGCTCATCCAGAAAGAGCAACCGGGGTTCTTTGATCAGCACCTCCGCGATTCCAAGCCTCTGTTTCATCCCTCTGGAAAATGCGGCTGTTTTTTTCTTCCCGGCGGATTCAAGCCCCACCAGTTCAAGTACTTCCTCTATTTTACGCGGGATTTCTTCCTGCTTCAGATCGTTTAAACGGGCAATATATTCCAGGCTCTGCACAGCATCCATGTCTCCGTAGAACCCCACGTTTTCTGGAAGGTATCCCGCCTGCCGTTTGACCTCTCTCACCTTCCGCAAG
>DUZB01000247.1 GCA_013349725.1 Deltaproteobacteria bacterium
ACTCTCTATCTTTACAAGCCCCTTCCCCCCACTCCACCGATAACCCCCCCCAGCCCACTTCTCTTTCTGGTAGAACCCCGAATAATCATGCCAGTCCTGATCCTGCGCATAAACCATCAACCCATACCTATCCGCCAGGTCCTGAGAACCCCGACCCATAAAGTAAACCACCCCCCCAATCAAAACCAGGAAGATCATCACCTTGACCATCACACCCGTAATCCGCCTCAACCGATCCGGCAAAACCTTATCGTCGATGGTCATGGCATACCCCAGGTTCAGAAAAATCACTGACCAGATCATGGGGATATACTGCATACTCTGGAAAATACCATATATATGGAAGCTGATAATCGAAATCACCACGGGGGTGTTGATCAACCGCTTATTCTTGACCAAATCAACGATCAGGATAAGCATGGCGTAGAAAATGACCACCATCCACAAACAAAGCCCGACAATTCCGCCACTCACGAATAATTGATAGAAAATGTTGTGAGGCGTATCATCAATCCTATTTACTTTCGCTTCAGTATAGAACCGATGAAAGTAAGATTCCGGCATATCAACCAGGATATTCGCATGCCAATTAAACGACTCATACCCCATCCCGAAAACAGGCCTTTCCTTCCCCACATTAAGGCCTTCCCCCCAGGTGTAATATCGACCGCCTTTCCCTACTTTCAATAAGCGGCCTGCCTGGCTTTTAATAAGCCCGGTCGAAGCCTTTGATCTCTCCTGAATTCCGGTAGACCCTGTTTTCTCGCCTAAATAAGCAGAAAGGGGCATCAACACCTGAAAAATCAGCAGAAAACTAATTCCGATGGTAATGGGTACGGAAACGGCAACCTTTACCAAATCCTTCCATCCAAAATGAAACGATTCAAATCGCCCTTCCTTTGAAAAGTACGAAAACAGCCAGCAGATGATCAATATGAGCGGATACGAAACCCACCCGGCCCTGGCCCCCGCAAGAATCAGCGCCAGTTCACAGATGACAAGGCTCCCAAAAAGCAACATTTTCCACCAAAGACCGGTAATCCTGCTCATAAAACCCAGCAATACAAAAGGAACAAGGGTTAAAACAAACTCCGCGAACCATCCCCTGTTCAGGAACATGGAGCGAAGAGCTCTGCCCTTAGGTCCAATTCCGTACCAGCTCAGTGAAACAATCCCATAATGATTCAGTAAGCCCAGTAAAGCGCAAAAAACAGTCCCCACAAAAAGGCCCACAAAAAGCCATCGGTACTGTTCGCGTGAATTCACACTCATCGCAAGCCCATAGGCCAACACAAGAAACAGAACCAGACGGTTAATACCGCTCAGGGGATACAGGTGGCTGTTCGGAGAAGCATTGGCAACCTGCATAAAAAAGTTTTCAACCCCAAAAACCAAAAATCCTTAACAATGTGCCCCAAAGGCAGCAGCATAAGCGATAGCACCGAAAGCCCCAAATAACAAAGAATCAATCCCACCAACTGCCTGTTTACCCCGTGAAATTCGTTTACGACAGCGGAGCGCATTTCACTGGGGTTTAAACCCCCTTTTCCCTCTCCCTCCTCACTCAATCCGCGAAATCTGCGTAATCTGTGGATAAACACCGTAACCGCCACAAACACCACAATCGTATCAAACACCTGGCTCTGAATATCATAAGCCCGAAACCCAAACATAAAAAAAGACGCCCCAAACAAAAACAGAAATCCCTTCAGTAACCTGGGGAAGAGAACCACCACCAAAGAAAGGACCGCCAGACACACAAACAGCCCCCCCACAAACCGACTATAATCAAAAACCGTCGAAAATCGATACCACAGATTCAGACCCAGGAATGCAAAAAGGAAAAGTGAAGGGGTCAGGCTTTTCTTATTGTCGTTATTCGGTTCTT
>DUZB01000204.1 GCA_013349725.1 Deltaproteobacteria bacterium
CCGGATTTTTTTCATCATTTAATCGAAACATGCAACTTTGGGGTGGGTCCATCAAAATCGTCAAGGTGGGTTCATTATTAACCGGAGGTGGCAGGTTACGCCAATGCTTGGGGTTTTGAATTCTCGTTCCCACCCGCCTGCCATAGCCTGTCATTTCGGCGCGGGGCTTGACGTAAACCAATATTTTCTGCAATGTATCAGCAAAGAAGGACCTTCGCCACGTGCTGGGGGGTTTTATCCAAGATGCGACAACAAAAAAGACCTTATGGCTTCATTCCTGCCGGGAATTTTGAACAAGATACCTTCTCCCTGTTTTTCCATGGGCAATTTGGTACAATTTCGTATGGCAAATATACGATAATACGTTTTTGTATTATCTGTGCCGGTTGATTGATTTCGTGTAACTGTTTGACAAATAAAGCTAATTCAGGCTCATGCTAACATGGCATACGATTTGCACTCCTTCTTTAAAAAATCAAAAGGAGGAATCAATTCATGAATGCCGCAGATACCGTTTTCGTACTCATTTCAGCCGCGCTTGTTATGCTCATGACCCCGGGGCTTGCCCTTTTCTATGGGGGCATGGTTCGGAGCAAGAATATCTTGAGTGTCCTGATGCAGAGTTTTATTATCCTTGGGATTATTTCCATTGAATGGAGCCTTTGGGGATACACCATGGCTTTCGGGCCGGATCATGGGGGAATTATCGGGGGTTTGACCATGCTAGGGCTAAAAGGAGTGGGAATGACTCCCAGCCCTGATTACGGAACCACCATCCCTCACCTTGCCTTCATGATCTTTCAATGCATGTTTGCGATTATTACGCCCGCGCTGATTACAGGGGCTTTTGCCGAGCGCATGAAATTCGGCGCCTTTATCCTGTTCACCCTGCTCTGGGCTACTTTTGTGTACAATCCCCTGTGTCACTGGGTCTGGGGTGTCGGCGGATGGATGGCAGGTTTGGGGGCCCTTGATTTTGCCGGAGGAACGGTGGTTCATATCAGTTCGGGAATTTCGGCCCTGGCCGCAGCCATTCTCATTGGAAAAAGGAAAGGGTATGGGACAACGGCATTTATTCCCCATAACCTCCCCATGACGCTTACGGGGGCCGGCCTTCTGTGGTTCGGATGGTTCGGTTTCAATGCCGGCAGCGCCCTGGCGTCAAACGGTCTTGCGGCTAACGCCTTTGTGGTTACACACCTGGCATCGGCTGCCGCCGCTGTTTCCTGGGTGATTTTTGAGTGGATTCACAGGGGAAAACCTACCACTCTCGGCGTAGCCTCCGGGGCCGTGGCCGGCCTTGTGGCTATTACCCCGGCATCCGGTTTTGTAGGGCCCATGTCGTCCATCATCATCGGTTTCATGGGAGGAGCGCTCTGTTATGGAGGCGTTCTCATGAAGGCACGCCTCGGGTATGATGATGCACTCGATGTGGTGGGAATCCATGGTGTGGGAGGAACCTGGGGTGCTCTGGCCACCGGCCTGTTCGCCTGCACGGAGATCAATTCCGCCGGTGCCAACGGGCTGTTCTTCGGCAACGCAGCACAGCTGTGGATCCAGTTTGTCTCCGTCGCCGCAACCATGGTTTTCGCCTTTGTCATGACGTACATTATCCTCAAGTTTGTTGATCTGGTGATGGGTTTGAGGATTTCCGACGAAGAGGAAATACGGGGAATGGACACCACCGTTCATAATGAAGCCGGGTACAGTTTCTAAGTGCGAAAGTTTGGCCTTTTTCCTGATCGGTCGGCCCGATCAGGAAAAAATCAGAAAATGCTTTGCGACCTTTGGTTATACCAGCTATGCTGGGCTGTTCTATTCAATTGAAAGGAATTGAAATTGGTAATTGTTTATTCACCAATTAGTTGCGCTTTGGC
>DUZB01000181.1 GCA_013349725.1 Deltaproteobacteria bacterium
ATATTTACAATAAGTCGGTCACATAACAACGCCATGCCCCAGATGGGCAGATGGTTAGGTAGGCTCATGGCGTTTGTTTGGTGTTTAACTGGCATTTAAAAAGCTCCACAGCAACCTCTGGAGAACAAAACAAAAGAAACCCTCGGAGTTTCCCCAGAGGGTCTCGATAAATAGTTGCTCTTTACTACTTTGCTTTTTCCATCCCCAGATCAAATGCCTTCAGATTCGATTCCAGAAACGCCTTTTTTGTGGATGTGGAAAGAACTTTTTTCATTTCTTCCGCTCCGATGGGAACCGTACCAGACCCGATCAGGGCTCCCAGCATGACCATATTCAGGGACAGCGGGTTTCCCACTTCCTCTGCAATGGCATTGCCGTCCAGGGCAATCACTCTCTTGGCCTTCTCCCGAATCAGCTTCAAACTGACTTCCACGGGGGGATAAACACCCTGGCCCACCGAGACGGTAAACGGGGGCAACGGGTGCGTATTGGTGATGACCACCGTATCTTTATTGCACTTTCCCAGTGCCCGCAGGGTTTCCAGGGGCTCAAACCCGATCAGAACATCTGCTTCTGCAGTGGACACGATGGGACTTGTTATATCCCCTAAAAGCACAGCCGATTCCACAATGCCGCCCCTCTGGGCCATACCGTGAATCTCACTGACAACGGCGGGTATATTCATGGAAAGGGCGGCCTCTCCAAGCAGCCGTGAAGCAAGAAGGTTTCCCTGCCCACCCACGCCGATAAATACCAATCTTTTCGTTTTCATAGACGCCTCCCTTTCTTAGTCTTTCACCGGAACGATTGCATTTTCAGGACATACCTGTGCACACACGGAACAACCGATGCAAAGGTTCTTGTCTATTTCCACCTGTTCGCCGTTCAGATACATGGCAGGGCAGGCCAGAAGGTTAAGGCAGTCCCGGTGATTCTTGCACTTGTTCTGATTGACAGTAAATGCTTTGCTTTTTTTGAATTGACCCGTGGCCTTTGCAAAAAGCGGGCACAGCTCTTGTGAGATAATGACCGAAAGCCCGTCATAGTCCATGGCCGCCTTCACCGCTTCCATGGTTTTTTTCAACTTGAACGGTTTTACAAGATGAACATCCTTCACCCCCAGTGCTCTGACCACGGCTTCGATCGATATGCGGGTTCGGGGTATGCCCATGACGCTTGTATCCACGCCCGGATGGATCTGGTGTCCCGTCATGGCCGTGGTTCCATTATCCAGGATAACCAGGGTGAATTTGTGATTATTGTGGACTGCATTCACCAGGCCGGTAATACCGGAGTGAAAAAATGTGGAATCTCCGATGAAAGAGACTACCTTCTGGTTCGTTGCCTTTGAAAAGCCGCAGCCGGAACTCACCGAAGAACCCATGCAGATGACGAAGTCGGCCATGGAGATGGGCGGAAGGAGCCCCAGGGTGTAACATCCGATATCCGTGGGGTAGATGGCCTCTTTTCCGTAGATCTGCTTCACCGCATAATAGGTTGCGCGATGGGGGCACCCTGCGCACAGGTTGGGCGGCCTTGCGGGAAGATTCGGAATCCCGGAAAGGTCTACCGTCTCAGGCGCCGTATACGCTATCCCCATGAACTCGGCGATAGCTTTGCGGACCATTCCCGGATCATATTCATACAGCTTTGAAAAGGCCCCTGTCCCTTTCCCTTGTATGTCTATGGCTACACCGTTTTCCTGGGCCAGGGCCCGCAATTCCTTTTCATTGATCGGCTCAAGTTCTTCCACGACCAGGATCTTGTCCACCTTCTGGAAGAAGTCTAAGAAAAGTTTCTCCGGCATGGGATAGGAGAAAGCCAGTTTCAGCATACTGACCTGGTCTCCAATTCCCAGATCAA
>DUZB01000369.1 GCA_013349725.1 Deltaproteobacteria bacterium
GGCATGGAACCGATGGCGAACATGCGCGTTTCATCCATGTGATATCCGTTTAAAACGGAACCCAGATCCACCATGATCGGCTCATTCGTGCAGAGCCTTTTGTAACCGGCCCCCACGGGAAAGGCCGCCGATGTGCCCTCTCCACTGGCCGGTGAGTCCAGCAGGCCCGGCATTCCTCCGGTTTTCCCGCTCAAAACATGCCAGGGATACCCCTCGGTCTGATAATTTCGAACCCGCAGGCTGCCGCCATGGCCTATAGTTCGAGCAAAAGCCTCAAACAACCCGGCAAATTCCATTTCAGTGATTCCGGGCCGAAGCACATCCCTCATATACTCGAAGGTTCTGGCCGTCATCCTGGCCGTCACTTCCATCTGCTGAATTTCCCATGCAGATTTGACCCCTCTTCCTTTCAGAATAAGTCCAGATACGTCCACATGGAACTTTGCCTTGAAAAGCTTTTTGTAAAACTGAAAGTCATTGACCGGCAGAACATCCAGTTCATACCCCATGACAGACGGGAGTCCTCCAAGAAAATGCGCTATAAGGCCGGGAATATCCTTGATCGATTTTATGCTTATGATATTTGTAATGGAAGATTCCTGCCTGGCACGGGGAAGATACTGTTTGATGAACAGGAGCGGTGCTCCTTCAGAGGGAATATAGAGGAACCCGTTCTGGGCCGTTCCGGAAAAGTAAAAGAGATCTACGCGCTGTACGATGAAGGCCCCGTCAATGTCGTTCCGGATCAGTTCGGTCTGGAATTTCTGAATTCGGCTGTCTATTTCACCGGGGGGAACTTTGTATGGTTTTGTGAATTCCATCTTTCCTTCAATTAAAATAAGAAAAAAATAGCCACAGACACACACAGATAAACACAGACAAAAGAAAACGGGCTCATCGCGGTTTAACGTGAAGAATCGTTTTTTCCAGAACCGAGGTGTCAGGTTTCGGGTTTCAGTATGCAGGTGTCAGGTGTCAGGCGTCAGCGTAGGACAGCGCTTAGTTTTCGCTGACTGACAACCGGTAACCGGCAACCGTAAACTGGAAACGAAGTTTCATATGAACTTCATGCCTTGCGGTGGATATCATTTTGAAATAGTTTCAGTCAAGAAAGTTTGTTCAAAATCAGGGATTCGTATCCTATTCAAATTTTCTGGTAATCGATTTGAGATTCAGAAAACCCATTCCGCCATGAGGGTGAAGTATCTTATTCAAAAATCTCTGCAGGAATGGAGTCATAAGGTCTTTTTTGCTGCTGCATCAATCTTGACGGTCCTACAGAAAGTCGAAAATCATCTTCTTTCGTCATTCCCGCGAACGCGGGAATGACGGACTTGGGGACTTTTTATGGGACCAGCAACTTTAGATCACTTCAAACTCTTGCACAACGTTTTCAAATGCAGAGCTAAAGAACTCTGACCCCCGCGGGCGCGATCTTCGACGGTCCCTAAGGACCAGGTTTCTGATGCCAAAATGAAACGGGGGAAGATGTTGATACGTTGGTCACTTTTTACGAGTGCCTCACTGCATTGACTATTCCGCATTCGATTGCAGGATAGTCTCGACTTTTTTGCAAAACCGTGCATAATAGCCGAATATTGATTTGAAGGGGGTATATGATACCAAACCGGCGCATAGGTTGATTCTGGTGACCGGAAGCGCTCGACTGGAGGCTTTTCGGCAGACCGGAGATTCCCTAACCGGAAGATTTTATAGGCAAAGACTGCCCCCTTTTTCACCGGCTGAACTTTCTCATATGGGGCATCCTTCACCAAAGCCGGAAAGTAGTTTACACTTTTTTGCTCTCGTGTTTTGTTTGGGAAACTTGAAATTTGTCGTAGATCCCGGGTTTAACGGG
>DUZB01000289.1 GCA_013349725.1 Deltaproteobacteria bacterium
AGGGACCGCCATGATCATTGTGTTGACGCCAAGGGTGGTGATGCCGCCGAACTGGAAGAAAATCGCCTGGAGAACCAGGGCCACGAGGATGACGGGAAAAGCCCCCCACCCTAATATGAGACCCACAATCCCGTTCAGAATCAGATGGACGCTGGACGGACCCACGGGCACGTGAATCAGGGATGCCACAAAAAAGGAGGCGGCGAGGATCGCCGCACGCGGAATGCGTTCATAATCCAGTTTTTTCAGCCCGATGGCCGTGCCGGCAGCAGCCAGCGCGACCCCTGAAATCAGAACAGGCCCGGATAGAATTCCTTCAGAGATATGCATGATGCTACACCATATAAAACAAAACCGGTAAATGTACAATGAAAGTCTGCGCGCTGATCTTTCCCCTCTCAGTGCCTATTTCTCCTTCCACTCCATGAATTGAACCCAGAGAACGGCCCCAATCTCCACATCCTTGTCCTGCCCCTCATGCTTCATCTTTTCGTCTGATGTGTTGAGAGCTGCGAATCCCCACCAGCCGGACCTTGGCGCCGCATAGGTGAAAACGCCGTTACTGTCCGCTTTGATGGCCTGGGCGATCATGTATTCGGTGGGCGCTACCGCTTTTTTGTCCTGGTTGTAGTATTCGATTTCAACCTTGGCATAGGGAACCGCCTTGCCATTCATTTTCACGATCCCCTGAAAAACATTTCCGGCATAAAGACCGAAAGGTCTTGAGAGCGGGACGATTTCGGTTTTGAGTCCAATTTCCCGGTCCCATCCTTCATCGTCGCCAAAGGCGGTGACAACGGTTTTCGTGTAATGGACGATAAAACAATCCTCTGCCGACTCCCAATACGGCTGGGGCTCCATGTAAAACATATAGATTCCGGGCCTCTTGATGGGATAATCGGCCTGCCAGGCCATGTTTTTCATAACCTTGGTTTCTTTGAGATCGCCTAAAAGATCCTGTTTCTTGCCGTTTGCCATGACCCCGAAGACCTGCGGTTTCTCCAGCTGCATTCCCACCACTTCAAAAGGGTGGGAAAAAGAGAGAATTACGGAAATGGTTCTATTGTCCCCCTGCATGACCATGCTGTCAGACGGGATGAGCATCCCGAAATGGGCCAGAGCCGTACTGCCACAGAAAAGAATAGATCCCAATAAAAAACCGAAAAGCCACTTTCTCATCACGTTTTCCTCCTGGAATTCTGGTTTATTGAATGCAACAATTGGGCTTGGTTCTAACGTGGTCCATTAGATTTATTTTCTTACTCATAATCTTACTCGTAATCTTAATCGGGCAGCCCTAAAATAGGCCGTAAAAGAGTAAGATTATGATTACGATTAAGATTATGGCCTTCCGAACGTACTCTCGACTAATTGGATCAAGTGGGCGAAGTTAGAACCAAGCCCCAACAATTGATTTCAAATCCCTACGGTTCTTGTCACAAAAAAAAAGCCACAAAGGTTCTCCTTTCGGAGCGATTCACCTTCGTGGCTTTTGATTAGCTTTAAAAATATTTTTTCAAACAGCGGGGGTTTCTCGCCCCCTGTCAGGCTTCTTGCCTTGGGACCCCTTATAATATAGGGCCGATTCACTGTCAATCAAAAAATGTCAACCTGCTCGATGGCCCCCTGGCCAAATTCGGCCATCGCCTCGGCGGCAATAGTCAAACCTTCTTTCAGATAGAGATTGTCGATTCCGGGAAGCCCGTATGCGTAAAAGAGGACATTTTTCGTCGTTTCGTCCACTTTTGTTTTCTCATCAGCCCCCTGACAGAGCACGCAGACAATCTCTTTTTCGTCCCGCAACACAATTTCTCCGGCTTTTGTCCGCATTTC
>DUZB01000323.1 GCA_013349725.1 Deltaproteobacteria bacterium
CGTGGTGCAAAACGCCGGGAGCATCTAATCTTGCTGTCCTTGGCATGCCCTGATTTTGACTTCAACCACAAATAAGGTCAACTAAATTATTAAAGAGCGTCCCGCGTCCCTGGTGGGACGAATACTCAAAACTGCTCTTTCTCACCACCAAGCTTACTATTCCCGCACATGGTTCAAAACTCCTGACAACCCAAAATTCCAAAAGCCGCACCCGTGGCGGTTTTTCAGCGGACTTACAGTCATCGCTTTGGTTTTTCAATCATTATTCGCCTGGTCCCATTTTTTTCTTATCATGAAAACACGTTTTTGACCACGAATCACACGAATCACACGAATGGATATCTTCAAGTTTTTCTTTGCATCCCGCTGAAAGCGGGACAAAAAAGACCTTATGATGGAATGGGTTCGCTGAATCTGAAATCGGCTGCCAGGAAATTTGAATAGGACACCTTCTTATGGCGCTTCAGGCGCACCTGTTTTCCCTTCAAAGGCTATCTCCAGGAGAGAGACGTCGTCATCAAAAGCATCTTTCTCCTGTATTGTCACCACTCTTTTCATAATATCTCCTACCACGGCATTTTCTTGGAGCGCCACTTCCCCCACTGTCTTGATGAAATCATCCAATGCCCACATCGCTCCGCCGGGCTTTCTTATCTCATAAGCCCCGTCGCTGTAGATGTAAATCTTTGTAAAGGGCATCAGTTCAATTTCTTCATTCCTGTATTTCTGGCCAGGCATGCCGCCGATGATAACGCCACCCGATTGAAGCCTGATCACTTCCGCCGACTCCCGGGATGCCCCCATCAGGGCTACTGGAGGAGGGTGTCCGCCACTTGCGAATTTCAGGACGTTGCTTCTTTCATGATAAATGCCATACCAGACAGTGGAAAACATCTCATTGTGATGCTCCATCTGATACACTTCATTCAGGCCGCCCAAAACAGCCCCTGGATCTCGAAAATCCACGCCATCCAGCGAATGGGATCTCAGGGTATTCAGCACGGAAACAGAGAGAAGCGCAGCCCCCACGCCATGGCCACATACATCCAGGAGATACATGGCGAAATGATCTCTGTCGATCCAATGATACCCGAAAGCGTCTCCTCCCAGGGACGTGGAGGGGATAAATACATAGTCGGTCTTAATGGGGCCATGAAGTCTTTCAGGAAGAAGAGACTGAACATACCTTGCGGCCTGGTCCAGTTCATTGACGAGCGACTGCCGACTTTCAAACAGGGCTTCATATGCTTCATTCCGTTGAAGCATCATAATGTAGGCATTTGAGTGGTAACGTATCCTCGCAATCAACTCGATCTTGTCCGGCAGTTTCACCAGGTAATCATTTGCTCCCAGCGAAAAAGCCTCTGCTTTTGTAACCGCATCTTCTTTTGAAGAAAGCACGATCAAAGGGATTTCGCGGAGCTTTTTATTGGCGCGGAAATACTTCACGAGGGTCAGACCGTCGATTTCCGGCATGATCAGGTCCTGCAGGATGACCGTGGGACGGTTTTCCATGGCCATCCGCATGGCCTGTGAAGGATCCTGGCAATAGAACAACTGAATATCCGTTTCTTCCGCAAGCATCCTGCGGACAGCTTCGGCCACAATGGCCTGGTCATCGATCAGAAGCACTTTGACTGGATAGGTACGGAAATCAACAGATTCCACCAATCCATGATCCGGAGAAATCATCCTTTGAAACTCCTTTAAAACACATGGTTGAGAAAAAAACGGGGCTTGGTTCTAACGTGGTCCATTAGATTTATTTTCTTACTCATAATCTTAATCGTAATCATAATCGGGCAGCTCTAAAATAGGCTGTAAAAGAGT
>DUZB01000229.1 GCA_013349725.1 Deltaproteobacteria bacterium
TGCATCCTCGCTGTCCTGGCTGACAGGGAGAAAAAGACTCTGGAAAATTGGATAGAAGCCTTGAGTTCTCAGGAGAAAAGGTCTATCCGTTTTGTTTCCATTGACATGTGGACCCCCTATTATCAAGCAGCCCGAAAAAAGCTGCCCCATGCCAAGGTGGTGGTTGACCGATTCCATGTCATGAAGCAATTGAACACTCGGCTGACCCAGCTGCGCACCAAATATCAGAAGGAAAGCACCCCCGAATTGCAGAAAGTGCTCAAAGGCAGCCGGTGGATACTTGTACGCAATCGGGCTGAATTATCTGCAGCACAGGCAGACCATTTAGATAAAATATTGAAAATGTGTCCGGACCTTCGCACCTTGTATCTGCTAAGGAAGAATTCCGCACCATATTCGAGAAAATCCGCTGCAGAGAAAAGGCCGCCCGATTTCTTGATGCATGGATTCTAAAAGCAAAACTATAGTGCAGGTCAAATGACTTGATGCAAAAAAAGAGGTCACTACGCAGTAATAAACGCAGTTTGATACATTGGGGTCGGTATCAGGTCATATGACCGGAACTATAACAGGCAACAAATACCTGTCCAAATTTGTTGCCACATTCAAAAACTGGAGAGAGGAAATCCTCAATTATTTCATCGAACGAATCACCAACGGATTCGTCGAGGGTCTCAATAATGGATTGAGAACGATGACACGCACGGCTTACGGTTACAGAAATTTCGTAAATTTTAAACTTCGAGCGCTCGCACAATTCGCGTTTTCACGTTAATCCACGATGAGCCCAAAATTATTACAGACCTGGCGGTGCTCGGTTTTGATGAAGAGACCAAAGCCATGATGGTCGAATCCATCCACCCGGGAGTCGAAAGAAATCAGGTCGAGGAGGCAACCGGGTTCAAGTTGATCATGCCCGATTTCATCCAGGCAACGCCTCCGCCATCGGACCCCGAATTAAGACTGCTCCGAGGCGAGGTCGATCCGCTCCGATTAGTCATCGGTCGATAATCGTGTTAGATGCCTTATGTCGGGAAAACCTTGACGGTTCGCTCATCTCTGTGGTGGCCCGGAATTGCGAGGAACGGGTGGTCGCCCATACAGGCCTTTGACGTTCTGCGCCCATTCCCACATCTGCTCACAACAAAATGATAGGTGGATTGGCCTGACGCTTACTTTATCCCAATTTATTCACACAAACCATCATTGTCGCGTCTGATTCGGCTTGACATCCAGTCCTTATTGGGCTCTAATCACAATGAATTCGATATATTCCGGTTGATTTGAGGGAACCTAACAGCACAAACATAACCATCTGGGAGAAAGTCATGGTTTCATGTCTCCAGAAGGTGGCAAACGTTGAGCCTCCAAGGGATTTTTATGTCCTTGTGGAGGCTTTTTGTTTTTGAGAAAGGGACGTCGTTCAATGGTTCGCTTTCAGCTCTGGAGGGCATCCAAATGAAGTGCTCGAAATGCCAATTTGACAATCCGGAAGGAATGAAATTTTGTGGTCAATGCGGAACTGAATTTGCTGCAGTTTGCCAGGAATGCGGGTTTTCAAACCCTCCAGGTTTTAAATTCTGCGGAAAATGTGGCCATGATTTTAGTGAGATAAAGGAAATNCCGNTTTCAACCTCTTCGGAGCAGAAGGCGCTTTCGCCGGAAGCCCCTGAAATGAAAATTCCAGCCCTCCGAGATAAGACAGCAGGGGAGCGCAAATATGTGACCGCCTTATTTTCTGATATGTCCGGGTATACCGCCATGTCGGAGAAGCTGGACCCCGAAGAGGTTAAAGAGATCACGAGTCAGATATTCGGAGAAATT
>DUZB01000189.1 GCA_013349725.1 Deltaproteobacteria bacterium
TCTGCCTTTGACATGCCGGGCATCACCTGCACCACACGGGCCCGTCCAAGGATTTCATTGTCCGAACCTAACACTTTTCCGGTAACCGGGTGTTTTATCTGTTCCTGCAGGATCGTATCCAGTTTGTTCCTCTCAACCATTCGAAAACGGTTGCGATTGACCAGGCCATCCGTCAGATTATCCTGAAAGGAAAGACTTGCGCCTGAAACTTCCCCTTTTTGCTCGAAAGGAAGGACCGTCATGCTGAGGCGTTCCTCCAATTGCATGGCCAGTGTTAAATTATCGTCGACAATCAGGATTCCGTGCATTGAAAAACCCTCAACGTAGCGCGAATAGGCTTGGGGCTTTACACCATAGAATCGGCCAAATCCGGCCCAAATCGGTTCGCGAATTTCAACGATTTGTTCTTTTCCAGACCCTAAGAAATGAAAATTCCACCATTTTTTTCTTTCAATAATATAGCGTTACGGTTAGATTTTGTACAGTAATTTTCAGATTTTTAAACCATGTCATGCAGAGCAGGAAACCGTGCCTGAAAAAAACAGTAAATCGATGCTGGGTGTGTTATTCAGCGTCCGAATGCTTGTAGCCCTTCTCATGGGTTTTTCGTGCGGACTCCCCCTTCTTCTGACCATCACGTTGCTTCAGGCGTGGATGAAAGAAAAAGGAGTGAATCTTCACGTTATCGGTATGATGGCACTCGTTGGCCTGCCTTATACCATGAAATTCCTCTGGGCCCCACTCTTTGACCGTTTTACGCTTCCTTTTCTGGGGCGCAGGAGGGGATGGTTGCTGCTGAGCCAGGTTGCCCTGGTTGCGTCCATTGCCGCACTTGCTTTAACAGATCCCGGGAAAAGTCCCCTGCTCGTCGCCGTAACCGCTTTTATCGTGACCTTTTTCAGCGCCTCACAGGATATTGTGGTGGATGCCTATCGAAGGGAGGATCTGCCCGATGAGGAATTGGGCCTGGGTTCATCCCTGTACGTGAATGGCTACAGGGTAGGGATGCTCCTCGCTTCAGGGGGAGGGCTGATCCTGGCGGACCGGATCTCATTCCCCGTGGTGTATGGGATTATGGCTTTGTGCATGCTTCCGGGCATTGTGACCACTTTGACGGCCAGGGAGCCGGAGGTGGAGGAAGTACCCCCTTCAAGCCTCAAAGCTGCTGTCATTGAGCCGCTTCTCGAATATTTCAATCGCAGGGATGCGTTTTGGATGTTGGCATTCATTCTTTTCTATAAGGTTGGGGATACTATGGCCAGCGCCATGACCATCCCCTTCTATCTGGATGTGGGATTTTCGAAGACGGAAATAGGGGCCGTGGTGAAACTATTCGGTTTCTGGGCTACCATTGCAGGCAGCCTGATCGGCGGCGTAACCATGATTCGCATGGGGATCAACCGGGCGCTCTGGGTTTTTGGTTTTCTACAGGCGCTGTCCACTGCCGGATTTGCACTTCTGGCCCGCACAGGGCATGATATCATGATGCTTTCGGCGGTCATCGGCTTTGAAAATCTCAGTGGCGGTATGGGAACTGCCGCCTTCGTAGCCTTCATGGCGAGCATTACGAACAAGAAGTTTACGGCAACTCAGTACGCCCTTCTCAGCAGTCTCATGGGAGTGCCGAGGGTTTTAGCATCCGCCCCAACCGGATATCTTGCGGAAGGGATGGGTTGGTCATGGTTTTTTATTTTCTGTACGGTCCTGGCGATCCCGGGAATGCTTTTACTGATGAAGTTTGCACCATTCTTTCCGGAAAGAAAAGAGTGATAATAATGTACCAGCAAATAAGGACCTCTGCCACGTGTGGAGGAGCT
>DUZB01000286.1 GCA_013349725.1 Deltaproteobacteria bacterium
GTAACCGCCACAAACACCACAATCGTATCAAACACCTGGCTCTGAATATCATAAGCCCGAAACCCAAACATAAAAAAAGACGCCCCAAACAAAAACAAAAATCCCCTCAGTAACCGGGGGAAGAGTACCACCACCAAAGAAAGGACCGCCAGGCTCACAAACAGCCCCCCCACAAACCGACTATAATCAAAAACCGTCGAGAATCGATACCACAGATTCAGACCCAGGAATGCAAAAAGGAAAAGTGAAGGGGTCAGGCTTTTCTTATTGTCGTTATTCGGTTCTTGATACGCACTATTATGCATATATGCACCAACAAAAAAGCCGACCAAAAGGCCGGCCATTAAAAACCAATTCTCACCACAGAGGCACAGAGAACACAGAGTTTTTTTGTTTTTCTCCGTGTCCTCTGTGTCTCTGTGGTGAATCATCCGTCATCTGTTCTCCGTCTTCCGCCCTAATGATAAAGCATCTTTTCCACTTCCTTTACATCCAGAACCACCCGAATAGCATCCTTGATCTCCCTCAGTCGATCCGCATTGGTAATCTTGCGTAACTCAGGAAGCAGTTTTAAACCGGATTCCCCGAACTTCATCTCGATCAGCGCAACAATCCCCTCCAACAAGCCCTGCTGGATTCCCTGCTCAATTCCCTCGTTTCTAACCTTTTCTGCAAGGGTCATGATCCACCCTCCTTTCTCCTCGGACAGATTCTCTTCCACAATGGGTTTCAAATCATCAACACCCATCCCCTCCACTGTATGAAAAATATACCTAAGCACTGCCTCAATGTATTGCATGCCTGTCTTTTTTTCAATCAGTTCTCGCATCAATTTCAAAACCTCCGGAATCTTTTCCCGATAATCCTGACGAAAAACATGCTTCAGCAACAGCAAACCAACCTTGATCAGAACATGGCCTTTAATCTCTTCATCCTCAAAGGACGACAAATCAATCAATTGATAGCGAAAATCCGGTATATACATCTGTAATTCCGAGTCCACATCCCCTAACAAGCCCGACATGGATTCGGATACATTCCAACCTGCTCTTCCATGGTACAGCACAAAAGGGATCACCGGAGGCAAAGGCAACCCTACCTGCTTCAAATGGAGATCCCAGATTCCCTTGATGTATCCCAGCAGTTGAAGTGCAATGGTCCGGGGCGCCCAGCTCTTATGTTCAAGCAGAAGATACAGATAACTGTCGCGACCATTCATGGATACCCGGTACAGTAAATCCGAAAAATACTCCCGCAACTCTCCCGTCACGAAACTGTCTTTACATATTTCGAGCGTATCGAGCTCAACAAGTCTTCGCACCCCTTCAGGAAAATATCGACCCAAAAAATCCGCAGCCGCTTCCCTATCGCTCCAAATCTCCTTAAACAGCCGATCATGCGGATTCCAAACTTCACTCATCTGCCTTTTGTCCTCCGTCCACTAATATTATACCACGGAGACAAAGAGTTTTTTTTGTCTTTTCTCCGTGTCCTCTGTGTCTCTGTGGTGAATCATCCCTCATTTTGCTTCCTTAATCTGCGTCAATCTGCGTAATCTGCGGACCATACTCAGGAACAACCCGCTTCAACTCCTCCCGAATCTTCTCCCCATCCCCAGCTTCCGCGAAATTCACCAATCTCTTAATATGCTTCCTCAACTCCTTCAAAGTCAATGCTTCCCTCATTCCGCACTCCGCATTCCCCTTCCCACTCTCCCTGCCCCTTGCCCCCTCTGCCCCCTTACCCTCTAACCTTCTTACCTTC
>DUZB01000373.1 GCA_013349725.1 Deltaproteobacteria bacterium
GCAATCAGGAGTCTGGCCGTGTGACTCCCCAAGTCTATAGAGGCGAAAATTTTGTGCATTTTTTAAATTATACCAACGAGGAGCATACTTTTCAAGATGCAAGAAAAAGAACGAGGCAAATTCAATCGCAATGTGACCAAATTCCCGAAATGGTTGTACCGTGTAAAAAATCTGTCTTCAAAATGGGGAGAAGAGACGATCATGAATATTTTCAACAAAACAGCTTGACAAAAGTGCCCGTTGTTCTGTAATAACTGGCACTGAAATTAGGGAAAGCAGAAAAAACATCCAGGATGATAGCTTAGAGCGCCGAGGAAACAGGATGGAAGTAAAAAAAGAACGAACCGTTGCTTATTGTCTTGCAGCCGTAATGCTTTTCGTGGGGGTCGTCTGTTACGCGGCTTTTCCGTTAAAAACACCAGAGAAACCCATACGGATTATGCTGAAAAATGCCGGGGGCAACGTCCTGTTCGACCATAAGGAGCACGTGGCGGAATCGGGGTATGCCATCGCCTGTGAAGACTGCCATCATGATATTGAAAATGAGGGTGATAAGCCTTCTGCTTGTGGAAAATGTCATAAACCGAGCGATGCAGAAGAAGCGCCCAAGAGATCGGATGCCTTACACAGCCAGTGCAAAACCTGCCACGAGGAAGGCGGTGGACCGGGTGGACCGGTAGATTGCGCGCAATGCCATGCCATGTAAATGATAAAAGATACATGCATGAAATATAACATGTTCTTGTTCCCGCCGATGAAAGGCGGAACCACCTTGCGGGCAGGAGGCACAAATGATAAAGAGGCCGTTTTTCAGTTTTGGAAAACCCGGGTTAAGATACTCGCCGGCAAATGAGGTCGATCAGGATGTCAGGGAAATCGCAATTTCCGAAAAAATCACGCTTTTGCTGAAAACCAAAGGCGGCGATCAGGGGATTTCTCCCATTGCAAAGGGGAAAAAAGTGAAAACGGGAGAGAGGCTGGCGCTCACCCTCGGGAAAAGGGGTTCCCTGACCTCGACGGCAACGGGAAAGGTTGTGGACGTATCCCCGTTCACCGGATACGCGGGACAGTCTTACCTCTCCCTTGTTATTGAGACGGAAAAGCAGGATATCCGGGATGATACATTCAAGAAAACGTTGGATGAAAAAGGTCCGGCAGAGGCCTTTTCGCTGGTTGAAAGCCTTCCCGGAATTGCAGACCTGACCCCTTTCGCCAATCCTGAAAACAAGCTGAAGACCATTATTATCAGCGGGTTTGATGGGGATCTGTTGACGGTCACGAACCAGTTTATCGTCAAAACCGAAACGGGACCGCTTGCCGAGGGCGTCAAATATCTCAAAAAAATTACCGGGGCGGACAGAATCATTCTTGCTGTTCCCCCTTCACTGGGCGCTGAAGCCGCCGGGATTGAAGCAGAAGTAAAGGTCATTGAGCCGGCTTACCCGAACGCGCTCCCCTCCTTACTCATAGAAAGTGCAACAGGAGTTCGAACGCTGCCTGGAATGGATCCGGGAAAAGTCGGCATCGGGGTCATCAGTGCCGAAGCGGTTGCAGCCCTTGGGAATCTTTTCGCGCAAGGCACAATGCCGCTTTACAAAGTTCTGACAGTCATAGACAAGAACGAGCGCCTTGCCGTCATACGCGCCCGAATAGGCACCCCCGCAAAAGAGATCCTCGCGGCCCTGAACATCGAGACGGGTCAGGGAGATCGGCTTGTGTT
>DUZB01000402.1 GCA_013349725.1 Deltaproteobacteria bacterium
GTACGACAGCCTTTAAAGTCGAAGATCCCCGTGTTCTCAGATAGGTTTCCACCATACCCTGCCACGATTCCTTGACTTTCACGGGGACCCGGGCAAAGCCGTATCCGGGAAGATCGACAAAATAGAGCGACTGATCAAGACAAAAGTAATTGATGGACTGGGTCCTGCCGGGTGTGGAACTTGTCCGGGCCAGATTCTTCCTGTTCAAAAGGACGTTAATCAGGGAAGATTTGCCCACATTGGACCTGCCCGCAAAAGCGATTTCGGGCATGTTCGGTGCAGGGTATTGATCTTCCTTGAAGGCGCTGGTGATAAAGGTGGCATCCATAGGGAGGGAATCTATCAACCGGCGTGCTTTTTGTCAAGGTCTGGCTCCTTGTCCTCTATTCGACCTGAAAAGGTCCGGCTCAACCATTTAACTGTTTGACGACGTCTGGAAAGAACTGAATGACAATTTTTTACTGGTTTTGCGGTTTTGCCGCAGCATATCTTCTGGCATCTGTTTTTCTCACTTATTTACTGCACAGAATCCCTCGAAGGCCTGTCCGGGAATTTCCGGAATGGGGCCGTGTGACCGATACGAGAATTGCGGCCGCCGACAATGGAGAAATCGAAGTCTGGCGCATTGAGCCTCAAGGTATCTCCCGGGGCATTGTACTGCTGGCGCATGGGTGGGGAAGGAACCGCGACCGTATGGTCCTGAGGGCCCGGATTTTCGGTGAATTAGGGTTTACGACGGTTATTCACAGCGCGAGAGACCATGGGAATTCATCCCCGAAAGCTTTCATGAATGCATTCCGGTTTGCCGAAGATATTGAAGCCGTNCTTCAATGGATCAACGAGCCGGTTGTTCTTTATGGCCACTCCATCGGAGCTGCGGGGGCTATTCTCGCTGCTGACAGAAACCGTGATCAGATCAGACTCCTTTTTCTGGAGGGGTGCTATGCGCGGTCAAAAGGCGCCCTGCGCAATCTCTATAGCACCTATAACCGCTTTTTCGGTATATTTTTCGGGTATACGGTGGTATTTTTCATGGATATTCTCTATCGATTCAAGATGGATGGGGTGAGTCCCGTCCGTCTCGCTCCCGGAATTCCCGTGGATGTCTTGATTATTCACGGGGAAAAAGACGAGAATTTTCCCTCTGAGAATGCATTCAGGCTGAGAGACGCCTTTCCTTCCGGCAAGGCGGAACTGTTCATCGCGAAGGGCTCTGATCACAGCAGTTCCAGTCTGGCCCCGGGATACCGGGAAGCAATTGAATCCTTTATGGCACGCAGATTTCCGCAGATACGCGCAGATCATTATTAAGGAAAAAAAATCAGGTATAATCTGCCTTTATCAGCGTCCAAATTCTTTTTCTTGAGCGGTATGGTATCCAGTTTCACACGAGGTTTCAGGTTTGATGTTTTTTCAATCGCCAATCGCCAATCAACAATCCAAAGAAGTTTCACACAAGGGGGACGTCATGAGTATTGAAGTCAAGCTTTCAAAGTCACAAAAATACCAGGACCGTTATCCCCAGGTGGGTTTCGGCCTTGCACTGATCGCAGGGTGTGTGAACCCGGAAAATCCGCCAGGATTTGATCAGCACAAAAGGAAACTCCTCCGCAAGATGCGAAGAAGGGAAACCCTGGGCCGGATTACCGAACGGATCGGAATGTATGAGACCTTTTTTCGGGAATTCGGATTTGACTG
>DUZB01000252.1 GCA_013349725.1 Deltaproteobacteria bacterium
CTGCTGTTGTAGGTCATTTTTCGATCCCCTAAGGGCAACCCTTCCTCCTCCGCCACCTTTTTGAGTCGTGCCATCATCCCGGGGATATCCACCAGTCGACCCCTGAAAAGCTCCTGCAGGGTCATGCCGTCTTCAGGGGTTTCAGGGTGCAGGGGAAAAGCGGTCCATAGAATATCGAGATGGTAATTCTTCTTCAGTCGGTCAACACGCCCGGTGATGAAATAACACCACGGTCAGATGTAATCCGAAAATATTTCCAGAGTGGCACTTTCTTTAGTGAACATTTAGATTTTTCCCTCCATGAGGCGACCCAACGCCTTGAGATGTGTTTTCTCCTCTTCCGCCATATCCTGTAAAATAGTCCTGCCTTCTTTTTCGGAGATTTCCTGCGAATAGCGCATATAAAGATCCATCGCCTGGGCCTCCAGCATCATGGCAATACTGAGCAGATCAGGAACCGTTTTCATGGCATCCCTGTTTTTCTCTAAGAATTCTTCCGTCGTAAAACCACCTTCCATAACATCCGAAACGATATTCTGCTCAAAGCTCTCCCGGTCGGTATCGCCCGGCTGGACGCGGAGGTAAAGATCAAAAAGCCGCTGTTTATGCTTTTCCTCAATCCCCGCAAGTTTCTTCAGTAAATTCTCCACGTCCGGATCATCGGCGCCCATCGTCCGGGCCGCGGTCAAATAAAAATGTTCCAGGCCATCTTCCATCCCATAGGCAAGCAGGATAATCTCAACCGGGGTTTCATCTCCCCGGAGAAAGGCCATGCCCATATCCGCGGGTCCCGCGGCTTTATGGCCCTGCCATGCCTTTAAGCCTCCTTTGAGGTTATAAACATCCTTGAAACCTTTCCCGGCCAACAGTTGCGCAGCAGCCCGGCTGCGTCCTCCTATGGCTCAGTAGGCAATAACCGGTTTTAGAGGATCCAGTTCCCCGATGCGGTCCGGCAGTTCCCCGATGGGGATAAGCGTAGCCCCGGGTATTCTTGCAGCTTCATATTCATTAGGCTGTCTCACATCAAGGAGCGTGTAAGACCCTTCCTTGTGCTCATTGATATATTTTCGCGCTTCTTCCGGATCCATAGACTCCACGGGAGTCAGCAGTTCTTTCCATTTCATACAATACCTCCCGGGCTGGGATTCTTATTCGGCCATAACCTCATGGAGGGCCACCAGCACAGCTTCGGAAAATTCGAGGTCATTAATGTGGCAAGGGACTATTATCAAGTTGGATATCTTCATTCCTTTCGTCAGGTGATCTACAAAAGCCTTACGTCCTTCCGGATTCCACAGGACACTTTTTTCTGAATCAAAGGCTGAAAAGCCCTCTGATGGGATGAGTACGCGATACGGTCCTTTGGCATGATTGCAGATGGTAGCCAGATGCTTTCCCAGAAAGGCCATTTCCTCCACGCCGGTCTTGAGAGCCGTAATGGCCGCATTGTGGACGTGGTAGGCGCGACCGGGGAATCTCTTCTTCGCATCCTCCAGTGGACCGGTTACCAGAAAATCAGCATTGCCGGGTACCAAAATCACGGGAATTCCAGCCTCCGGCGCCGATTTTCCGCGATCGGGCCCCGCATCATAATCTCCCCCGAAATAGTGGTCGGTAATCTCATGCAGGGAAAGATCTACCACTGCCACGGGGGCCTCCTCCACAACCATCTCATCCATG
>DUZB01000380.1 GCA_013349725.1 Deltaproteobacteria bacterium
GTTCTGTCGCTGAAAATCTTTCCATTACCACTGTCAGGATTCTACACTGGCCACCTTCACGGGTGGGGGATTTTGAAGTGGCCACAGGTGGGGGATTTTGAGGTGGCCATCCGGGATTGTTTTTTCGGGGATTTTTTTATCGGCTTGTAACTTTTTGATTCACAAACGAAAGGAGTGAAAATCTTGAAGAACAACAACGATGCCAGGCAGCAGCAGGCATGTAATTCACCAACCAAAGATCTGAACAAGGCATTCTTCGCGGGGGCGAAACTTTTAATAACCGAACAGGGGTGGGGAGCATACGCGAAAATGGCAAGATAGATCGGTATCCGACCTTCCCTCCTGTGTGACCTGCTCGACTGCAAGAAAAAAGGAACCGAAGAAAACAGTCGCCCGGAAGACTTGTATGCCAATGAAGTTTGTAGGCAAGGCATGGAGGAGGCGGGCATCGATATGTTCACAGGAACTCACTATTTCAAATACAGGCTGCGTGGAGGGACGACGGGATATATCGAGATAACGACCCAGGAGAAAAATCGGTTATGGAGGTTCGTTCAAAGGGCCGGCAGCAACAGCACACCATTTGCTGCCTTCTATTCACGGGGCTGGTGCGTTCTGCTGAACTTGGACCACCTGATTTTTTGTCAATTTCTCTTTGATGAGCAAAGAAGTGACGCGGAAAAGGAGGGCGCCGTCGAGATATTCTTCGCTGACGGTTCGGATTCGGCTATTCTCGCATAAGCGGCCAACTGGACGACTTTTCCGGCATTGTCGAATATGGGATACACTTGGCTGTCAAAAAAAAAATCCCCCCTCTTATCCGTGAACTGCGAAGGCTTTCCGATTTTAGCAACCCTGTCGAATTTGGGCTTCCTGGCTTTGGCCAGTTCCTTGGGCATAATTTCATAGACACATTTACCGACGAATTCCTCAATATCCATCCTGAATCTTTTGGCCGCTATGGGATTAGCAGCAAGAACGGTTCCATCAAGATCCAACAATGCCATACTGTCGGTAGGCGCATTTAAGAGTGCTTTCAATTGCTGGTTTGAAGTTTCAAGTTCGGACAACACCTCCGGGTATGCCTTCTTCAGTCGATCCTCAATTTGCTTTTTGTGAAACGCAATCTCTATGGACGCTTTGATTTCAGATGGTTCAAAGGGTTTTAAGAGATAGCCATGGGGTTCCACATTGATCGCACGTTGAACGATTTCATCCGTCCCGTAACCGGTCACAAAAACAACAGCGCAACCGATCGACTCCATAATTATTTCAGCAGCATTGGTTCCGTCCATCCCCCCAGGCATGACAATGTCCATCAGGATCACGTCGGGCTTCAACTGAGTCGCCATTTCGATGGCTTCTTCACCGGAACCAATAACACCTGCAACCTCGTAACCCAAATCCAGAACTATTGCCTTGAGTGCTTCAGAGATGACATAGTCATCATCAACGGCATCCTTCATTAAAACCGGAAAGTAGTTTACACTTTGTTTTTTTGCTGTTTAGCAGAGAAACTGGAAACTGGAAACTGGAAAAAGCACAATAGTTCTGATTCATTATCCAGTTTCAAGTTTCCAGTTTCGGCATCCGATTTCCAGTTTCGACATCCGATTTTCAACCCGATAATAGATCCCATTTCGGAAAA
>DUZB01000381.1 GCA_013349725.1 Deltaproteobacteria bacterium
GGGAGATATTGATCGAAGAAGAGATGAATGCAGGGGGACAGTTTCATTCTTTTCTTTCCTGCCAAAGGGAAAAATCCACCAGGTTTTTCCGACTGAGAGCGTCGGTGACCCTGAGGTATACGCTGGTATATTTGTATTCACTGTGGCCCATGTAAGCCGCAAGTATGGGAAGGGCGTTCTGAGGGTTACCACCTCTCTCTCTAATTTTGAGGAGGGTATTCACAGCAAAGCTATGGCGCAGCGAATGCGGCGTGGGTTGAAGAAAGTTCACATTGCCGATGACCCGTTTGGGTTGATCGAGGCCGATGTCTTTTACCGCTTGATGGAACAGGAATCGGATCTGTTGGTCTGTGGAGGTTTTTGATCCGTACGAACCAGGAGGAAGGGACTATCATCATGAGGCAGTATGGATCGGCGAACAGAGAGATAATTTTCTATCGCGGAAACGACCTCTTTTGGAATAGGAATCAGCCTGTCTTTACAAAATTTGGTCTTTTCAATGTAAAGAGTGCGATCATCGCGGCGATAGTGGTGACGCTGCAGTCGTAAGGGCTCTGATATCCTCATACCGCATCGAGCCAAAAGAAGAACAACGTTATAGAAAGCCAGGTCCCTCAGGAAACGATATTTGGTTTTTCGTATTCTTTTGCAAATAGCCGTCAGTAACTGGTTGGTTTGTTCGGGAGAAANNACAAAGGGTACGATGGTATTTTTCTTAAGGAGCGGAATNTCCTGAAGCGGATTTTCCTTCATGTGACCCTGTCGTATCAGGAATTGAAAGAAGTTGCGTACCGCCCAGATATTAGCATTCACAGCGGTNTTCTCTAATTTGATATGGCTTCTCATCTCAAGGAAAAAGCNGGGNTNAAACGAGTGCCAGCCGGCATTTTTCTCCATCACGTATCGATCAAAAAGGCGAAGATGATATCTTATGGTATCCAGGGAATATCCCAGGCTTTGGCGATACATGAGGAACTCATTTAATTTTCGGCGCCAGGAAGCTTTCAAAGGGTTTCATCAAACAGGACCTTTCTCATCCGTTCGGTGTCGATATGAAGATATCTCTGGGTGGATTGGATGTTATTATGTCCCATCATCTCTTTGATCTCGTAGATAGTTCGTCCCATTTTCAACAAATTCTGGGCGTAGGTATGTCTGAGCCAATAGGCTGTGGAAGAAAGGCCGGCCTTTTCCATGGCTTTTTTTATGGCGCCGGTCATCGTCTCGGGTCGAAGGGGTGAACCGGAGTGGGTCAAGAAGAGTTCCCTGAGCTTTGTTTTGGGTCTGGCCTTGAAAACATAGGCGGCAATGGCCCGAACAGTTTGTTTGGGTAAAGGCAGGATAGTCGGATTTTTGGTCTTTCTTTCCTTGATAGTGAGTTCTCCCCTCGTAAAAGAGACGTCATCCAGTGTGATTTTTCCGATTTCTTTGGGCCTGAGCCCCAGACTATGGGCCAGGTGGATCATGGCATACGTCCGGATATCCACCGAAGTCGAAAGTTCCAGGTGCGTATTCCGCTCCATTCCGGACACCAATTCCGATTCATTCCGGACACCCATTCCGATTGAATCCGGACAGTCCATTTTGAGTGTTTCAAGCATCCATTTTTGGGCGCTTACAATGCTTCCGGATCGG
>DUZB01000336.1 GCA_013349725.1 Deltaproteobacteria bacterium
CTACAGGCATGAACAGTTACTTGATCAAACCCTGGTGTTGATCTCCCCCCGGGTATGTGAACGGGCCAATCAAAAATGATTTCGCATCTGCTTCCCCGTTTTGGAATGTCTGCGCTGCTGATATGCTTTGCTTCGGGTATTGCCCTTGTTTTTCAATACCAGCCGGCAGGAAACGTTTTTCAGAATATGGAGGAAATTACTACGCTTATCCCTTTTGGGTGGCTTTTCAGGAAAGTCCATTATGCATCAGGGCAGCTTTTTGTCATCTTTATGCTGTTCCATACCGTGGATCATTTTCTGCGGAAACGGTACAGGAATTATTCCCTGAAAACATGGGCTCTTTTGGTCATCCCCCTGGGCTTGTGCTTTTTTGAATTGTTTACGGGATTCATCCTTAAAGGCGATAAAGAAGGGATATTTGCCGGTCAGATATTTATGAATATTCTCAGGGACGTGCCGCTGGTCGGTCTCCCATTTTCCAGACTGCTTATTGTTCCCGGAAATGATTTCTTTCTTCTTCCCTACATCTACCATTGTCTCTTCCTGCCGGCCCTCATCCTGTACTTGATCAGGCAACACATCAGGCCGTGGTTTGAAGACAGAAAAACCTTTTTAGGCGGGGTCCTGTTTTTTTTGGTATATTCTATCATTGTCCCTCAACCCATGGATATTCCCCCCGAGGCCGATGTCCGGACGATTCAAAGCCCCTGGTTTTTTCTTGGAATACAAACCCTCCTGAAAACGCTGAACCCGGTTCTTGCAGGGATTATTTTGCCGGGGATTTTTTTTCTTTGCCTGCTGTTTCTTCCTCTTTGCGGGAAGATATCCCAGTCCAACGGGGTGATTCAGCGGTTGTCCGGCAAGGGATGCCGTGTTCTGCACTATTTTGTGATGACCGCGTTTTTCCTGTATGCGCTTTTGTGTTTAAAGACTGCTATACAGGGTATTTAGCCGGTCTGAACGATTCAAACAGTTGACGAGGTCGAAATGAAAAATAAAATTGAAATTGTGGAAGGGGATATTACGAAGCAGCAGGTGGATGCCATCGTCAATGCGGCCAACAATTCTCTTCTAGGCGGCGGAGGGGTCGATGGCGCCATTCACAGGGCGGCCGGATCAGAACTTCTGCAGGAAACCAGGACCATCGGGGGGTGTCCCACAGGGGAAGCCAGGGTAAGCGGGGGATACGGACTCCCTGCAAGGTGGATTATCCATACGGTTGGGCCGGTGTGGTCGGGTGGAAACCGGAACGAGGACAGGCTTTTGGCTTCCTGTTACAGGAATTGTTTCCAGGCCGCTCTCGATCTGGGTGCGAAAACGATGGCCTTTCCTTCTATCAGTACAGGCGCCTACAGGTTTCCCCTTGAACGGGCTACGGGGATTGCCATGGAGGAAACCAGGGGATTTCTTGAAAAGGAGGAGGGGATCGACAAAGTTGTTTTTGTGTGCTTTGGAAAAGAGGTCCTCAGAACGTATCAGGATCTGTACGAACGCGTTTTTCCGGGCTGAGTTGCACTTTGGCGTGTGGAAGCAGCCCTTTCAAGGTGACTCCTGAACGGTTCACGATTTGGAGCGAAAACCTTTCCTGCTTATCATTTTTCTTGGGTTTCAGGTGTCAGTGTTCAGGTTTCAGGA
>DUZB01000305.1 GCA_013349725.1 Deltaproteobacteria bacterium
CGCCAGTAAAGGATCTTCCCTTTTTTCGCGTCAGAAGAGGAGGCATCCTGGCCACGTTGAGGATGTTCCCCTGACGAAGCGCCTTTTTTAACGTCATTTCCGGGTTCAGGTCCCCTTAGATAGCCCATGAAATAGGCGGTTCCGCCGGCCAGAAGGAGCGTGATAATTACAGTCAGAAAAACGATCCCCAGCGATGACCCGGTTTTCTCAGTCTGCCCGCTTTCTTTCATTTTCCGGCCTCCTTCCTTTCTGGTTGAAGGGTTGCCCCCACGGCATTCTCAAGCTGCGACCAAGCGATGCCCAGGTCGCTCGCATCCCGCTCGGCAGTGAGGTTCACATCCAGCCAGGTATTGTACGACGAGATCACATCCGCAAAGGAAACAGTCCCCGCCTCGTAACCCCGGGTAGAGACATCAAGGGCATCCTTACTAAGTTTCAAAATGGATTCCCTGTAAAGGGCTTCCTCACGTTTTGCCAGATCCAGTCGGAACCATGCGTCTCTCACAAGAGTATTGGTGCCGGCTTCCTCTTTTTCCAGATCATTCCTCAGGGCGTTAAGTTCCTGCCGCGTCTGCCTGAGGTAAGCGTCCTCAATGCCGTACCACGGCATCAGAGGCAGTCCTGAACCTGTGTATCCTTTGGTTGAAACCGGAAAATTTCCTTTGGTCCCAATAGAACCGGCCTGGTTTACGGCCTCATCCTCATAAAGAGAAAGATTCAAGGTGTAGGGGGGGAGGATCATGGTCTCAGCCATTTCAATGAGTCGTTCCATTTTGCCTACACGGGCCCGCAGGCGCCTGAGTTCCTGTCTGCGTTCCCGGGCCAGTTTATACAGACCCTCCAGAGGCGGTACAATCTTCAAAGGGTCGCGATCTTCGGGGAGGCCTATGCCGGTTTGTGGTGGAAGGTTGAGGATTTCAAGGATCTTTGATTTTGCGTTCTGCTGCTTTTCAATCAAGGTATCCAGATCCTCTTCCAGAATTTCCCGCCGGATGCGCACCTTGATCACGTCTTGATAGTTTGTGCCCCCGGTCTCGTATCGGATGGCTGCCACCTGCTCCAGATGGCGGTATAGGCCGATGGTTTCCCTGGCGATTTTTTCCGCTTTAAAGAAAAAGAGGAGGTTCCAATAGGTCTTTCGTGCCTGGGTAATCGCCTCTCTTTTCGCGATCTCCAGCCCTTCCAGGGAAGCCTTGATCTCCTGGCCCACAATCTCCCCTTTCAGAGACAGCACCCCCGGAAAGGGAAATTTCGTCTTCATGGGTTCCTTCCCCTTTAAAGGTCCCACTCCGGTCATCAGCGCCTCTGTAAACGCCGTATATTGTCGAAGGATGTCATCCAATGCCAGAATCTGGGTGTACGTATTAACTGCGGCACGTGCCCGGTCTTCACCAGCCTGTATTCCCGGATTTCGAAGAAAAGCCAGTGTCTCCAGGGTTGCCAGGGAGAATCGGGGATTCAGGGCCGACGCGGCAGTCGCCGGATCGGTAACGGCAGGCTTGAGGGCATTTAAAAGACCGGAAGGGGGATGAAAAAAAGTTTCTTTTTTCTCTGGTGCATTCAAGGCCTTGTCCCAGCGCGCCTTTGCTTCATTGATTCTCTTTTTCTCCAAGGCAAG
>DUZB01000132.1 GCA_013349725.1 Deltaproteobacteria bacterium
CCATGCTTGAGCCCGGGCTGAGGACATAGCTGAAGAGAGGAAGGCTGTACCCTTTCGGAAACCCTTCCAGTTTTTCGTAGGCAGGAAAAGGCAGGTCATCCAAGTCGTGGATATGCTCCCTGGGAGGATTGGTTAACGGTCCATCTGTACCTCTGCGCGCAATACCCTGGATTGAAGCGGGCGACCGCCCTTCTGCCAGGTCCGCCATGGTCACTTCCCCCTCTCCAATACAGAGGAAATCAATGGCCGAATAATCCTTGAGCAGGGAGGCGCCCAGGGAGGATATATGAACACCTCCGAAAACAGTGGTAATCTGATCCCTCACCAGCTTGATCTGTTCCGCCAGTTCGTAACCATCGAGGAATCCTGAGGTTGTAGCTGAAAATCCGACCATGTCAGGATGATAGCCTAAAATGGCCTTCGTGTGGAACCGATTGTCGAAGGGCTTTCCAGGCCCCAGGCAGTCATAAACAAAGACGGTATGCCCCGCTTTTTCAAGATAAGCTGCAATGGAAATAAGTCCCAGGGGGGCCATGCGGTTAGCCACGGCTGTCACATCTTTTTTTCCCGGGACCCAGTTTGAACCGGCAGGATGTACAAGTACGATGCGCATGGGAGTAAATATTGCATAAATTGCAGATGGCGTAAAGATGTAATAGAGGCAACGGAAAAGTTAAACGGCGGTCATTATCCGCGATGTCAAATGGCTGAAATAGGGTCGAATACAGACAACGAAATAGTTCACCCGTATTGACTTGATGTCACGAGTGAAGATATAAAGAATGTGGAATTTAAAGCGTAGAGTTTTCAGCGCCGTATTTTGCATCTTAAGAAAATCAGAGGGATGGGAATGAATGTCTTCGTAACGGATTGTGCTGCTCTCACGGCCCTCGGTTCGAATCTTGAAGAATTATGGCAGGGGCTCATGGCTGGAAAAACAGCTATTCATCCGGTTCAGCGTTTTCCCGTATTGAATTACAGGAGTCGTTTTGCAGCATGCATTGAAGGCCTCTCGTCAGCAGGCGGATCTTCCATGACCCACGATCTTTTGAATCGCCTGGTTCTCCAGATAAGAGGAGTGCCGACGGATGCCATGCTGATTACGGCCACCACCAAGGCCGGCATTGACAACCTTGAAAAATTCAAAAGAGGCGTCGCCGCCGACAGGAACGATATTCTTCTCTCTTCAATCCCCGCCGCCTTGTCTGAAACCCTTGCCCTCGAAAATATCGGTTTCAATATCAGCGCGGCCTGTGCTTCTTCTTCCATTGCCGTTGCAAGGGCCGCCGCACTGATTCGAAATAAGAGAGCAGATGCCGTTCTCGTCTGCTGCATCGACCTCGTTACGGAATTTGTGTTTTCCGGTTTTTCCGCGCTTGGGGCCCTGTCAGCTCGACCGGCCATGCCCTTTGACAAGGACCGAAACGGCCTGAGCCTTGGGGAGGGAGCCGCTTCCATCCTCCTGATGAGTGAGACTCGCTGCCGGCGGGAAAAGAGACCGGTCCTGGGCCAGCTAACAGGATGGGGTATATCGGGAGATGCTTTTCACCTTACGGCCCCCGCTCGGGATGGCGGCGGCCTTATCAGGGCGATCCG
>DUZB01000125.1 GCA_013349725.1 Deltaproteobacteria bacterium
ACTTCCAGTATCGGTTTTTCCTGCCATGTGGAAGTGTTGGATCAGCGGGTCAGCAAGACCGAGAAGATTGGGGAGACTATCCGTCACGAGCTTTTCCATCGGTATGGGATTGATCATCCGGTTCTCCAGTTCGAGACCGGATCATGCGGGAACGGGGGGGCGCTTTGCGAAATCTCTTGCGGAGGGGCTGTGAATGGGTGAAGGTCAAAAAGGTTTTCTCAAGAAACAATGGAAACAGGGAGGGGCTCTTGTCTTGGCAGCACGCCTGATATTAGGGGCCGTCTTCATTTACGCAAGCATCGACAAAATTATGCATCATGCAGCCTTTGCCAATGCTGTTTACAACTATCAGATCCTCCCCGATTTCCTCATTAACCCCACTGCGATCGTTCTTCCGTTTCTGGAACTGATTCTGGGCCTCTTTTTGATTATCGGCCTGTGTCGGGAAGGGAGTGCATGTATCGCGACGGTTCTTATGCTCGTCTTTTTGGGGGCCATGATCTTCAACTTGGCGCGGGGCCTGGATATCCATTGCGGTTGCTTCAGTACGAGCACGGAAGGGACGGGCAACGTTCCCATGGCATGGTATCTTTTCAGGGACGGTCTTTTCCTTATCCCGGCATTCTACCTGTTCTACTGCACTTTCTTTGGAAAGGGCCGGAGGGTAAGGGTTAAAGATTCATAAATAACGATTTGGAGGACAATTGATGGTTCTGACTATTTCCGAAGAAGAGTTTATGAACATGAAAGGAGCGGTTCTGGACGTGGACCGTGATGAGGCCTTCAAATTGATTAAAGCGTTTGTAAAGCGTCTGGAACAACAATCAAGACAAGGCCTCAAATCACACCTGGACAGACCGTGAATAGCATAAAGGTTTTAGATGACATGAAAAAAACCGCAAAAGGAAGTTGAATATGTTGCAACGTGAAGGACCTTTACCAAATAAACAGGCGGATTTAAAAGAAAATCCGAAAATTTTGTTGCTGCATGAAGAGAAAGGCTGAAAAGAAGGATGAGCCGTCCCTCAGCCGGCAGTTGGCCGGTACTTGCTGAAATTTCCTGATGCTTCACAGATCGGAGTTATGGGTCTCGAACATATCATAGCCGAGTTTTACGCTGAAGACAGAAAGCCAACCGATGAGACCGCCGAAGAGATCATCAACAGGCTGGAAGAAAGAGGGAACTTCATCCCCTCCTCCGAACATGTCCGTAGAGAATACGCTTATGTCCTGCTGAGGGAATACAAAAAGTACAGGAAGGACCACCACAAGTCGGAGGAAATCATCAAGTAATAAAAACCCTGCATGCCTCAGTGAGTCCGAGAAAAGAGAGTAATGCGGACTTTCATTTGAAATCCATGATATCCCACACCGCCGGTGAGTTTGTGAAGCGAAGGGAATATCGGGTTGATCCCTGTTAATCCTGTTGGGGTTGTCTGAAAACAGGTGACTGTGCTATCAAAGACGATATGACTTAAACTGAAAATCAAAGTTGCCGAGGAAAATAGAGAGAGTAACATAATTCCCAATATGGCCCAAAAAAGAAAGTAGGAAGGTTGGGTTATGGAAGAGACCTTCCGGATGCAGCACCAC
>DUZB01000258.1 GCA_013349725.1 Deltaproteobacteria bacterium
GTTTGGATGACCGAACGGCGTCATGATGATCGCAGCGGTCTCATCACCATGCGTGGCCATCAGCTCTTCCAGTTGATCGAGCCGGTTGTATTGAAATCCATAGACATCCTCGTAAAATTTCGAAGGGATCCCGCCTTTCATTTCAACGCACCAGTCATGCCAGCCATGGTAGCCGCAGCGCATGATTTTGACCTTGCCGGTATAGGCCCTTGCAATACGAATACTCGCGGTTGTGGCGTCGGAGCCTGTTTTCAGGAAAATACTCAACTCGGATGAGGGCACAAGTTCGGTCAGTTTTTTCGCCAGTTCGTTCTGATATTTTTGTGTTAGAGTGAAACAGAATCCTTTTTCTTTTATCTGCTTCCAAACGGCATCATCCACCTCTTCTTCACGGTAGCCGAGGATAATGGGCCCGTAACCGCACAGGAAATCGACAAATTCGTTGCCGTCAACATCCGTCAGGCGGCAGCCTTTGCCGGTTTCAAGAAAGATGGGGTATTCTCCGTTAATAAAATCTTGAGGCTTTCTGGCGCCCAAGACCCCTCCGGGAATAAGTCCGGTTGCCTCTTTAAAAAGTTCCAGGCTTTTCGTAATGTTCAGTTTCTCTGTCTCTTTCATGGAAGGTCTCCTTACCTATTTTCCAGGGGCAAACAGGCATGAAATTGTTTCTGTCTGATGGATTCTGGCCCCTCTTTTTAAAAATGCCGCAAGGAATGAATCCGGGTCGATGCAGCCTTCAGGCGCTACAACACCTTTTACCGTTACCTCACCAGCATCCATCATAAGGGATGCAATGGAGGCGGGAAGCCCGGTTCCCGGGGCCATCCTGCCCACCATGTCGGCCGTGTAGACCACCTTCTTGCCGTCTCTTTCCCCTTTGACAATGACCTTTAAGCCGGATGACTGGGGTCCGTTATCCCTTCCTTCGGGAATGGTTTCCCACATTTTTAGAGCAAGATCATAAGGGGTGACTTTATTGCCTTTGACGTCAATGGGCGCTGTCCCTAAAAATCCGGTATTTTTTTGTTCTTTGATCATTTCATCCACCCATAAGGGGATAAGGGCGCCCTTGATGATTACATTCTTGACCCCTTTGATATATCTGGGAAGGGTGAGTGGCTGAGGATGCCCCACGTAGCGGACATGGCAGGCGCCAAGGGGTTCAAGGAACTGTTCCGGCGTTTCTTCGGTCCCGCCTTCAACGTAAACCAGTTCACCACCAATATATTGGGGGATTTTTCCAAGGGTCATATGCAGACTGTGGTCCCAGGCAGCCCCTGCAAGCTCGGCAATGCTGACTACCCAATACAGATAAATGTCGTCAACACGGTCCAGGCGGTCCGCGTACCATTTAACCAGGATATTATTGGTTCCCGGATCAGATCCCATCCCTGTGAGTACGGTGATGCCGGCTTCTTTGGCCAATTTGTCGATGTCCGAATGAAAAAGAATTTCGGTTCCCTCGTAATCATCACAGATATCAATATAATTGACTTTGGCCTCCACCGCCGCCTTGGCAACCGGTACTGCCGTCTTATAAAACGGTCCTGCCGTATTGATAATCACGTTCACTTCTTTGAAG
>DUZB01000112.1 GCA_013349725.1 Deltaproteobacteria bacterium
ATACCCATGGGGGAGGTGGATGGAATCCCCCTCTTTTTGGACCGGTTGGCCCATGAGGCCGACGGGATTGTGCTCATCAACAGGATCAAACCGCACACCAATTTTATCGGACCCACCGAAAGCGGCCTCATCAAGATCATGGCCATCGGACTGGGAAATCAGGTGGGGGCCGAGCACTACCACAGACTCTCCGTTGTGCGGTCCCAGTATGAAATCATCAGTACTGCGGGGAAGGAACTGCTCAAGAAGTGTCGGGTCCTCTTTGGGGTGGGGATGGTTGAAAACCAGGACCATGAAACGGCAAAAGTAGCCATGGCCCTTTCCCACGACATCGAGACCGTGGAAACCGAACTTCTCAAAATGGCGAGAGCCTGTTTGCCCACCCTGCCTTTAAAGGAGATCGATTTCCTCATCATAGACGAAATGGGCAAAGATATCAGTGGCGAAGGAATTGACCCCAATGTGGTGGGACGGGATGTGCTGGCCTATGGGGTTAAACGTCCCTGGCCGAAGATAACCCGTATTTTTGTACGGGACCTCACCGAAGGCAGCGAGGGCAGTGCCATCGGGATATCCCAGGCGGATTTCACCACCCAAAGACTGGTGGATAAAATTGACTTTCAGGCCACGATGGTCAACTGTCTTACGGCCTGTGGGCCGGAATCGGGAATGGTCCCTTTGACCTTTCCCAATGATCGGGAAGCCATTGCCGTCGCCTTGAAGACGCTCAGGCCCTGCAGTGTGAAAGAACTGCGTTTGGTCCATATCAAGAATACTATGGAACTCACTACCATGATGGTTTCCGTGGGATGCCTTGCGTCACTGGACAAGGATCAGATAGGGTCTGTTGGCGAAGAGGATCTGGAACTGGAATTTGACAGCTCCGGTGACCTTATTTCCCGGGTAAGCAAAGGGAAAGAATAACTCTTAATTTGAAGGATAACAATTCCACTGGCAGGAGAAATCGGGCAGTGAAAAGCGACCCTCTCATAACGCTGGATAAGATCTCTGTTCGGCTTTATGATACCCTTTACCTTCAAAACATCTCATGGCAGATAAAAACAGACGAACAATGGGCCATTGTGGGCCCCAATGGATCTGGAAAGACCACCCTGGCCAAGGCCCTCTTTGGCGGGGTCCCCGTGGTCAGGGGGTCTGTCACCCATCATTCCCATTCCAAGAATGACGACGGCGCCTCATCAGGGAGGCACACCGTTGGATATGTCTCTCCGGAACTGTTCCGCGAACTCTTTGAGCGAGAGGAACTGGAGGCAAGTTTTCGGGACTTCAGCGGCAAAATTCATGAAATAACAACCGCAAGGGACGTGATCGTCAGGGGGGCGAAAAACAGCGGCTGTCCTGAAAAGGCGGTCGAAGACCGTTTGTGCCGTGTGGCAAACAAGACGGAAATTGGAAATATTCTGGATCGGGACATTTGTGGCCTCTCCACGGGGGAATTGTGCAAGGTCATCATCGCCAGATCCTTGATGGACAACCCGGAACTCCTCATATTGGATGAACCCTTTAACGGATTGGATGACTCGTCGCGGAAAGTTTTAGCGGAAAAT
>DUZB01000391.1 GCA_013349725.1 Deltaproteobacteria bacterium
CTGTCAATCTCGGGGATCACCAGATCCAGACTGCCCAGGATGGACACCGCATCCTGCAGGAGATGTCCTTTCGCCAGTTCTCCGAAAAGACTCAGGTTGCTGAATCCCGGCGAACGCAGTTTGACGCGATAGGGATGTTTGTCTCCTGTTGAAATCAGGTAGACGCCGATCTTTCCCCGTGCACCTTCCACGGCGAAATAAACTTCCCCCTTGGGGGCCTTCCATTGAGGTTTGGGGGCTTTTTTGACAATATGCTCACCTTCCGGCATCCGGTTTACGGCCTGTTCGATGATGCGGAGACTTTCGGCCATCTCCGCCATGCGAACCCGGTATCGGCCCATGGCATCCCCATTTTTATCAACCGGTATCTGATAATCAAACCGATCATACACGGAATAGGGCTCGGCCCTGCGCACATCGTAAGCCATGTTGGACCCCCGGACTACCGGACCTGTTGCCCCGTAACTCCTGCACATCTCAAGGGAAAGAACCCCCACCCCCTCGCAGCGTTTGCGGAAAATAATATTGTTCGTCACCAGATCCCGGTACATGGGGAGGCGGTCTCTCATATATTTTATAAAGGCGAGGGTGTCTTTCAGAAAGGAATCGGTTACATCCGCGGCCACTCCGCCGGGGCGAAAAAAACTGTAGGTGAGACGAGATCCCGAAATGGGTTGAAGGAGATCCAGAATTTTTTCCCGGTCTTCAAAAGCGTACATAATGGGGGTAAAAGCCCCCAAATCCAGGATGTAGGCGCCAAACCAGACCAGGTGAGAGGATATGCGGTTCAGCTCTCCGGTGATGACCCGAATGAATTCCGCCCGTTCAGGCACTTCGATGCCGGCCAGACGCTCCACCGCCCCCACATAGGCCCAGTTCCACCCTAACGGGTTCAGGTAGTCCACCCTGCCCATATTGGGGATATACTGGACCCATGTCCTTATCTCGGCCATTTTTTCGTGCATGCGGTGAAGATAACCGATCACCGGCCTGGCCTCCACAATGTACTCCCCGTCCAGTTTCAGAACAACCCGGAGAACGCCATGGGTGGAAGGGTGTTGGGGTCCCATATTCAGAACGAGGGTATCTCCGTCTCCGATAGTCTCAAACCGATCGGATTCCGCATGGAAACCATTCCCAAGCCTTTGGGAAAGCATTTCGCTCATAGATCGTATACTCCATTTTTATGAGCGACAGTTTATCCGGTTACAATCCGGATGTCAAACAACCCGTTACTACCGATACATGTTTTATCCTTCGGGGTTCGCACTAACTTCGGGCACTTGATTCAATTGGTCAAGACTACGTTCGGAAGGTCGTAATCATACTCATAATCATACTCATAATCTTTTGCAGCCTATTTCAGAGCTGTTCGATTATGATTACGATTAAGAGTACCAAGCTGAAGTTCCGAAAAGGGACGTGCGCAACTTTTCCCAAATCCCGCACAAACCTGCCCGCCAGTGCCTTCACCCACATTAATCCTTCATCATATCGGGTCCACAAACTTCCAGGCCAAGTGCTACTCCACA
>DUZB01000254.1 GCA_013349725.1 Deltaproteobacteria bacterium
TAAAGGGCTATTGTTTGCCTGCCCCCGCTATAAACTATCGAGCCAAGCCATTAAATCCCCCCTCGTTTTCCCACTGAAGTAGCTCTTCTATCTTTGAATCGTCCGTCAAGACCGATTGCATATACCGGATAAAGCGATTTTGGATATGGCGCCTTCGGTTGAGATCCAGATGCAGATAGATTTCGGTGGACTGTAGATTGTCATGGCCCAGATGATTCTGGATGTCCGTTATAGCGCTTCCGCTGTAGAGCATATCAACTGCCTTGCTGTGTCGAAAAGAATGAACCGGATTGATGTTTTTCAACCGTTTGGGAGGAAGGGCCTTTTCGAGATACTTTTTGCAGATGCGGTAGATCCCATGACGGGTAAGCTCCTCCCCCCGCTGGTTGATAAAGAGCCGGTCTTGATATGGGGGTTGCGGGAAGATGCGGTATTTTCTGATATACAGCTGGAGGAGCTGACAGGTCTTGGTTTCAATCTGTGTTATCCGGAACCGGTTTCCCTTTCCCAGGATCGCAAGAGTTTTTTTTCTGGGTCAAAGTAGTCCAGGTTCAACGTTGCCATTTCGGTGGCTCTGGCGGCGGAGTCATAGAGCAGATGAAGGAGAGCATAATCCCTGAACCCTTCTTTCGTCCTCAGGTCAACGGCGTGGAAAACCTTCAGGATCTCATCCTGGTAAAGGAACCCGATGAAGGGCTTCTGAGACCGTTTCTGGGGAATGTTTAGGATGGTATCCGCCACCTCCTGCTGTTCCGGATACTTGAAGCGGACCATTTTGGCAAAAGATTTGAGGGCCGCAAGCCGTTGATTGCGGGTCTTGACCAGGTTTTTTCTCTCCTTCTGGAGGTCTTCAAGGAATGCAATGATTAACGCCGATGAGAGATGCTCTACCCGGAGTGATCTGATTTTGATGCCATAAAACCTGGCAGCAAAGGGAAGGAAAAGCCTGAAGGCATCCCGGTAAGCCTTGACGGTATGGTGACTGACCCCCTTGATATGGGGGAGATATTGATCGAAGAAGTGATGAATGCAGGGGGACAGTTTCATTCTTTTCTTTCCTGCCAAAGGGAAAAATCCACCAGGTTTTTCCGACTGAGGGCATCAGTGACCCTGAGGTACACACTGGTATATTTATATTCGCTGTGGCCCATGTAAGCTGCCAATACGGGAAGGGCTTTCTGAGGATCTTCTCCCCGTTCTTTGATTTTCAGTAGCGTATATACAGCAAAGCTATGGCGCAACGAATGCGGCGTGGGTTGAAGAAAGTTCACATTGCCGATCACACGCTTGGGTTGATCGAGGCCGATGTCGTTTACCGCTTGATGGAACAGGAAGCGGATCTGCTCGTCTGTTGGAGGTTTTTGATCTGTACGGACCAGGAGGAAGGGACTGTCGTCATGAGGCAATATGGATTGGCGAACAGAGAGATAATTTTCTATCGCGGAAACGACCTCTTTTGGAATAGGAATCAGCCTGTCTTTACAAAATTTGGTCTTTTCAATGTAAAGAGTGCGATCAT
>DUZB01000183.1 GCA_013349725.1 Deltaproteobacteria bacterium
CCGGCCGTTGTTGTGGTTGATTCTTTGCTATTTGGGGCTTTCGGTGCTTTCGCTCATGCTGCTGCCTTTGGGGCATATTGTGAAGGACTTTTGGTTTATTGGGGTTGAAAATTTTTTTATGCAGGTTGCCAATGCTACTCCGAACAGCCACCTGTATCCCCTGAGCGGTATTAACCGTCTGGTTCTGTTTTTTGTGCTGGCCTATGGGCTTGCGACGGGCGTGAAGCCCCGCGAGCAATACAGATGGCTTTTTGTGGGTCTTTTTGTGGGGACAGTTTTTTGTGCGTTTGTGGGGTTACTGGATTTTTATGGGATTGTTTCATTGAACTGGTACCGAAGTGTAGCTACGCCCGGCGCTCTTCACTCCATGTTTCTGAACAGGGGGTGGTTTGCGGAGTTTGTTTTAACACTTGTTCCCTTTGTATTGCTGGGTTTCATGAGCAGGATCAAGGGGCTTTGGTGGAAAATTGGGCTGTTTACAAGTCTCGTCATCTGTGAACTAGCGCTCATTCTGGCCGGGGCCAGGGCCGGGTGGGTTTCGTATCCGCTCATATTGTTTATCTGCTGGCTGTTTTCCTATTTTTCCAAGGAAGGAAGATTTGAATCTTTTCATTTCGGATGGAAGGATTTGGTAAAGGTCGCCGTTTCCGTACCCATTACCATTGGAATCAGTTTTCTGCTGATTTTTCAGGTGCTGATGCCGCTTTCTGCTTATCTCGGAGAGAAAACAGGCTCTAAAGGAATTCAGGCGAGATCAAAGGCTTCAACCGCGCTTATTGAACGTCAGGCATCCCGCGCATCTTGGAAGTTGGGAAAGGCGGTCGAATTTACACCTGGGGGGAAGGCTTTAATGTGGGCAGAGAAAGGCCTGTTTTCGGTATGGGATATGAGTTGTTTAATTGGCATGCGAATATCCTTTCCGGTATCCCAGATTCTTATTTCGGCAAATTCAAAACGAATTGGATTCATGATACGCCTCACAGCATTTTCTACCAATTATTCGTGAGTGGCGGAATTGTAGGGCTTTGTTTGTGGATGATGGTCATTTTCTATGCCATGCTGATCCTTATCTTTGATCTGGTAAAAAATAAGCGGTTAATCAACACCCCTGTGGTGATTTCCATTATCAGCTTCCATATATATGGTATTTTCCAGAGTATGCAGTATATCCCCATGATCTGGTCCCTGATTTTCCTGAATCTGGGGTATGCCATGACCATCGATGATAAGGTTCTGCCGGAGCGGTTGCGGCGGATTACGGGTGTGGTGGTCAAGGTGATGATATTCCTGGTGTTGATTGGGGGTGTGGTTTACTTTACGGGTCGGGGTTCCCAGGATCTGGCGGATAAATATGGGTTGAGGGTTTACGCGCAAGATCAGGACTGGCATAATTATCATGGGTTTTACGGCAAGGAAAAGTGGGAGAAGGGGTTCTATCGGTGGAGTGGGCGGAAGGGGCTTGTAAAGATAGAGAGTGAGAAGGTTAGAGGGTCAGAAGGTGAGAAAGTGAGAGGGTT
>DUZB01000222.1 GCA_013349725.1 Deltaproteobacteria bacterium
GATGATCCGTTTCCATACCCAGACGGCAGGCTGCACCCTCACCGCGCAACAGCCCAAAAACAATATTGTGCGTGTCGCATTCCAGGCGCTTTCTGCGGTCCTGGGGGGTACGCAGTCTCTGCACACCAATTCCATGGACGAGGCCCTCTGTCTTCCCTCGGAGGCGGCGGTGGAGACCGCCTTGAGAACGCAGCAACTGATTGCCTATGAGACGGGAGTTACAGATACGGTTGATCCCCTGGCAGGTTCCTACTATGTTGAAAGCCTCACAAAAGAAATATACGACCGAGCGTGGGAATACATCCGGAAGATAGATGATATGGGCGGCGCCGTGGAAGCTGTGGAAAAAGGTTTTATCCAGAGAGAAATTCAGGACAGTGCGTACAAATATCAACGCGAAATAGAAAAAGACGAACGGGTCGTAGTCGGCCTGAATCGCTTTCGGGTGCAGGAGGAAAAGCCGACCAATCTCCTGAGGGTGGACCCGTCTGTAAGAGAAGAACAGATTGCGTCGCTGAATCAACTCAGATCGGAAAGGGATAATGAAAAAGTAGACAGAGCGCTGGCAAGACTGAAGAAAGGCGCCAAAGGCAAGGACAACCTGATGCCCCTCATATACGAAGCGGTAAAGGAATATTCCACCCTTGGAGAGATCTGCAATGTCTTGAGGGAAGTCTTTGGAGAATACCAGCAGATCAATACACTGGGTTGATGAGATGGGTACCACGGAACATTCAGATAAACCAGGGCAAGGAGATATGCAGACATGGAAAAGAAAAAAAAGATAAGGGTGCTGGCTGCAAAACCCGGGCTTGACGGCCACGACAGGGGCATTAAGGTGGTGGCTTCAGCCCTCATGGATGCGGGGATGGAAGTGGTTTACACCGGTCTGAGGCAGACTCCCATACAGATTGTAGAAGCTGCTATCCAGGAGGACGTGGACGTTATTGCCATGAGTATCCTGTCAGGGGCCCATGACTACCTTTTCCCGAAGGTGATGGAACTTCTGAAAGAGCGAGACGTAAACGACATGCTTGTTTTAGGTGGCGGCATTATCCCGGACGAGGATGTTCCTGCCCTGAAGAAGGCCGGGATTGCCGAAATTTTCGGGCCCGGAACCACAACGGGAGAGATTATCGATTATATCGAAAATCGTGTGTAAATTTTGAATACCTTCACCATGAAAACACATTTTCAACCACGAATCACACGAATGGATGTCTTCAAGTTGTTTTTCTGTTTAGAGGTTTGCAGATCGTTCCCAGGCTCTGCCTGGGAATGCATGCGTAGAGGCTCTGCCTCGGTTTTCATGGCTGGGGGGGACAAATCCCTTTGTCATGAACATTTAGAAGAGGTTTTTTTATGAAAGAGACCGCACAACTGATTGTAGATGGCAAAACCTATGAATTGCCGATTGTAACAGGATCTGAAGGCGAAAGGGCCATCGATATAACCCGGCTTCGCCAGGACACCGGATTCATTACCCTGGATTCCGGG
>DUZB01000213.1 GCA_013349725.1 Deltaproteobacteria bacterium
CCCGCACATACAGGACTTCCTCCCGCCGTTCGAAGAACTTGAATTTCTCTTCGCCTGCAGAATCATGGAGTTTGGGTTTATCCTCTAAAATACCCTCAAGGACTCCTCCAAGTACCTCTCCCCAGAAACGGTTTTTCAGCCCCTTCTTCGTAAACCAGCTTTCCTTGATCCATCTCTGGGCCATCCATTTCAGCTCCAGGGTCATACTGAAGCCCACCCGGAAAAGGGACTGGAGAGAATTATTTTTCACAAGCTTGAGGGCCATTTCCCGGTTGGTCCCACAGACATTCTCAAGCGTGAGATTCAGATAGCCGGCTGCCCTCTTTGACGTATTCACGAGATCATCTACGACCTCCACCCGTATCCGGTCAGCGGAAATAATCTGGTTACAGAGTCCCGCAAATTCCAACCACAGGCTGTCCATCAGCCGGGGATCTTTGATCCCGGAAAGGACACTGGGAAAAAGATCCCCTCCCACACTGTGCACCAGGGGGGATACAGGAATCAGGTCACTACGGTCGTCTGCAACCAGAGGATGAACCGTCTCCCCGTTTCCTTCCATTTTCAGAGACGACGCCGTTAGACGTCCGTAAATCTCAAATGCTTCCTCAGGGCCCAGAAATCCATGTTCGGCAAGACGCACGTTTTTCATTCGGAACATTTCTTCTTCCATCTCCGAATGGATAACCCCGACCAGTCCGGAAAGAAGGGTCTGGTAGGCGGCCGAGTTTTCGGATGCCAGAATACTGAGCAACCTTTCTATAACCTCCCTCCGTTCTTCCTCGAAAACCTTGATGTAAAAAACCCCATCAATGGTGATCACACCGTCCTCGGGCTCAATGAAATCATCTTCATCCCCGATTTCAACGCTGATATTGTTGAAAAGAAAGAGGTACAGAAGGTCCTGCTCTTTGGTAAGAAGCCAGTCAGCAAGCCGATAGGGGTCCGCTGTTTCTAACATCCGTAACCAGTTAAAGGACTGCTGCAGATCAAGACGGTCAAACTCCCATAACTCCAAGTCCAGCAGGTATTGCCATTGTTTTTCCGATGCCAGTCTGAGAATGGGGATACAGTCGTCTTCACCAATCTTTTTTATTAGCCAGAAGAAATCTCCTTCCGGAAGGCTTTGAACCATATGGAGAGGATCGGGATGATCCAGGACCCTCTTCAGGGCATCCCCCGGAGAAAGAGCATGAATATCCGCCAGAACGGATCTGTCTTCCGAAAGATCGGGCATGGAAGGGATGAGGCCTGGTTTGGTTTTCTTACGCGATTTTTTCAAAACTGTAATTCTCCTGTAACCTAACCCAAATGACCAGGCAGATGCTCTTCCGGAATATCCGCCAGCTTCGGATTCCTATTGTCCTTCTCCGAAAGCACGGGATCGCCTATCGGCCAGTCCACTCCGAGATCCCCATCCGACCAGAAAATTCCGTATTCATCATCCGGGGCATAAAAATCGGTGCACTTGTAG
>DUZB01000139.1 GCA_013349725.1 Deltaproteobacteria bacterium
GTACCATATCCGGGAAGCAGGTTCTACTGCGGTCCAGGAAGTGGCTTTTACGCTGGCAAACGGGATGGCTTACGTAAAGGCGGCACTTGAGGCCGGTCTGGATGTGGATGCTTTTGGTCCGAGGCTCTCTTTTTTCTTTAATGCGCATCTTGATTTTCTGGAAGAGATTTCCAAATACCGTGCTGCTCGAAGGTTGTGGGCGAATATCATGAAGGAGCGTTTTGGCGCCAAAGATCCCAGGTCCATGATGATCCGTTTCCATACCCAGACGGCAGGCTGCACCCTCACCGCGCAACAGCCCAAAAACAATATTGTGCGTGTCGCATTCCAGGCGCTTTCCGCGGTCCTGGGGGGTACGCAGTCTCTGCACACCAATTCCATGGACGAAGCCCTCTGTCTTCCCTCGGAGGCGGCGGTGGAGACGGCCTTAAGAACCCAGCAGCTGATTGCCTATGAGACGGGAGTTACAGATACGGTTGATCCCCTGGCAGGTTCCTACTATATTGAAAGCCTCACCAAAGAAATATACGACCGAGCGTGGGAATATATTCGGAAGATAGATGAGATGGGCGGCGCCGTGGAGGCTGTGGAAAAAGGCTTTGTCCAGAGAGAAATTCAGGACAGTGCGTACAAATACCAACGCGAAATAGAAAAAGACGAACGGGTCGTAGTCGGCCTGAATCGCTTTCGGGTGAAGGAGGAAAAACCGACCAATCTCCTGAGGGTGGATCCGTCTGTAAGAGAAGAACAGATTGCGTCGCTGAATCAACTCAGATCGGAAAGAGATAATGAAAAAGTAGACAGAGCCCTGGCAAGACTGAAGGAAGGCGCCGAAAGCAAAGACAACCTGATGCCCCTCATATACGAAGCGGTAAAGGAATATTCCACCCTTGGAGAGATCTGTAATGTCTTGAGGGAAGTCTTTGGAGAATACCAGCAGATCAATACACTGGGTTGATGAGATAGGTACCACGGAACATTCAGATAAACTAGGGCAAGGAGATATGCAGAGATGGAGAAGAAGAAAAAGATAAGGGTGCTGGCTGCAAAACCCGGGCTTGACGGCCACGACAGGGGCATTAAGGTGGTGGCTTCAGCCCTCATGGATGCGGGAATGGAAGTGGTTTACACCGGTCTGAGACAGACTCCCATACAGATTGTAGAAGCTGCTATCCAGGAGGATGTGGATGTTATTGCCATGAGTATCCTGTCCGGCGCCCATGACTACCTTTTCCCGAAGGTAATGGAGCTTCTGAAAGAGAGAGACGTGGAGGACATGCTTGTTTTAGGTGGCGGCATTATCCCAGACGAGGATATTCCTGCCCTGAAGAAGGCCGGGATTGCTGAAATTTTTGGGCCCGGAACCACAACGGGAGAGATTATCGATTATATCGAAAATCGTGTGTAAATTTTGAATACCTTCACCATGAAAACACATT
>DUZB01000123.1 GCA_013349725.1 Deltaproteobacteria bacterium
ACCCTGCCAATGGCTTTATACACTTCCTGCATCGGCTTGCTCCGTCCGATGATGGCCTCCCGGGAGGCATTTTCCGGTACAACATCCATATCAACCGGGGATCTGGAAAACCGCCCGGCCTCGAGGGCCTGTGAAATAATCCCCAACATTTCCGGGATGTCAAAAGGCTTGAGGATATAATCAAACGCTCCCAGTTTTGTGGCTTCAATGGCCGTTTCGGTTGTGCCATAGGCCGTCATGATGATAACCGGTAGTTTGGGTTCGATTTCGTGGATGCGTTTGAAGGTCTCCAGGCCGTTCATACCGGGCAGCCGCATATCGAGAATAACCAGGTCCGGGACCCTGGATCGAATCTGTGAAAGGCCTGCTTCACCTGAAGGGGCATTCCTGACCATATACCCTTCCTCTTTCAAGAGTCTTTCAAAGCTCATTCTCAACTGGTCATCATCATCGATAATCAGGATGTCGCTCAATTCCATGCTCCTTAGGGGTCGCTGATTTTATTGGAAGGACAATAATGAACGTGGTCCCTTCCCCTTCGCTGGAAACAAAGTCCATTTTTCCGCCATGTTCCTCCACAATCCTGCTCGCAATACTCAGGCCGAGACCGGTTCCCTCTTCCTTCGTGGTAAAAAACGGTTCCATGATTTTGGGTTGCAGGCTTTTCTGAATTCCGGGGCCGTTATCTTTCAAGCGGATAAGAACCACCCGACCAAACGGTTCCTGGACAGCCTGTTCTTCCTCTATGATGATTTGTCCTCCGCCTTCCATCGCTTCGCAGGCATTCTCCATAAGGTTTACCAGAACTTCCTTCAATTGTTCCGGATCTCCCTGTATTTCCGGAAGGTCTCCCGACCTGACAACACTGGTTTTTACATCGTATGATTCCAGCCGGTGTCTGAGCAACTGAAGCACCATATCCACAAGTTCCGAGGGATGAACGTTCTGGATCTTCAGTTTCGGGGCGCGGGAAAATTCCAGAAAATTCTGAACAATGGTGTCCACATGGTTGATTTCCTCTGAAATCACATGGAAATCGTCTTTCTGGGTATTCGACAGACCAAGGGTCCTGTTGAGGGAAAACAGCCGCATTTTGACCGACGTGAGGGGATTTCGAATGCTGTGGGCCATACCGGCAGCAAGTTTGCCCACAGAGACCATCTTTTCCGCCTGCAAGAGGCTTTCTCGACTCTTTTCCAGTTCAGTCTGTGCCTGCTCAGCATCCTCGATGAGACCACGCACCGATACGCTGAGCGAGTATACCTCATCCCCGGGTCTTTTGGAAGCGGCCTTTCTATCCGCTGCAACGGTCAACCTGTGCAGTGGGGTAAGGATATGGTG
>DUZB01000310.1 GCA_013349725.1 Deltaproteobacteria bacterium
TTCCTGGATTGTTATTCTTGTAAAAAACCTCAGAAACTTGGCCCGTAGATTAACTAACCTGCCATTATTTATGACTTTTGTGCGCGATCTAAAAGAGCCGCACCCATTCAAAATGATGAAACCCGATGCCATTTTCATCCCAGGCTACGCGCCCCAGGGAACCTTGATTGTGTCCCAGGCAAAAGATCTTGGAATAAAAAACACGATATTTTTCGGCGCGGACGGGCTGGATGACGACCTCATGGTCAAGAATCCCGATGCGGAAGGCCTTTTTGTTACGACCCCTTTCCTTCCCGACAAGGCCGGTCCCCGGGCCGCCGGATTCATCAAGGCCTACCGGGAGAAGTATGGAAAAGATCCCAACTGGTTTGCGGCAAACACCTACGACGCGTTGGGCATGGCTGTGGCTGCCATTGAAGCGGTAGGGCAGGACAGGGACAAGATAAGAGACTACCTGGCCTCCATCAATTCCAAAGAAAAGGCCTATAAGGGCGTAACGGGAAGCACCTACTTCGACGAAAACGGGGACTGCCTGAGAGACGCTTTTGTCAAAGAGATCAGGGAGGGCAAGTGGGTCAGTTCTGAAAAACAGCTTCAGTGAACTGCCTGAGAAGCCTTTGTGGAAAATCTCCTGGAGCAATCGAGCCTGTTCCTCCAACAGATGGTGAACGGAATTACCCTTGGTAGGAGTATATGCTCTTATCGCCGTAGGCTATACCATGGTCTACGGGGTGATCCAGTTGATCAATTTTGCCCATGGCGAAATCTATATGTTAGGGGCCTTTCTGGCCTACAGCATGGTGACCTTTCTGGGTCTCCCTTTCTTTTTAGCCTTCGCGCTCACCATTCCCGTCTGCGCCATTCTAGGCATCATCCTTGATTTCATTGCTTATCGTCCGCTCAGAAATGCTCCCCGGTTAGCCGCACTGATTACCGCCATTGGAATGTCCATTTTCCTGCAGAACCTCGCTTTGATGATCTGGGGATCGCAGATCAAATCCTACCCACGGAACATATTGCCGAAGGTCTTCTCCGAGCCGGCCCTCATTTTCGGTGAGGTGTCCATCAGCTGGCTGCAGGTTTTCATTCTTTCCGTGACGATATTTTGCATGATCTTCCTGCACCTGATCATCCACAAAACCAGAATAGGCGCCGCCATGCGTGCGGTTTCTCAGGACAAAACCACGGCTGCCCTCATGGGAATCGGCGTCAACAGGGTTATTTCGTTCACCTTTGCCATCGGCTCGGCCATGGGGGGTCTTGCGGGTGTTCTGGTGGGGCTGTATTATAATGCGATTTTTCCTACCATGGGATATGTGGCGGGGGG
>DUZB01000293.1 GCA_013349725.1 Deltaproteobacteria bacterium
CAAGTGGAATCCTTTATAAGTATACGCCCAAATGTTTTGCAATTAGAAAATAGTGATTGTTCAACTATAAGTTGCTTACCCATCAGCTTCTCTAAAGCGTCTTTTAGAAACAACAAAGCATTTTCGTTAAACCTATCATGTAAACTTTGTTTTGTAATATCAATCCCATTTCTATCCTTTAATATTATAGATAAGTCATTAAGGCTTTGTTCTTTCAGGTTTTCACTATTAAACACCACTAACGCTAAAAACAAACTCCCATTAATTTTACCTTTACGCCTAACAAATCCTGTATCCAAAGCCAATTGATCTAGTTCTTCTTCAGTAAAAAAGGCATTTATGGAATCATCAAGATTATTAGCTAATTCTACCAAGTTATTGCTTGCAATTTTCGTAATACTATAGTACTGGAAACCAGTGTCAAGTTGCGAAGAAGTTAAGCCGATGGCTCCTTCGGAATTCAAGAAAATTGCAAAATCGGCACTTCATCCTATAGGGAGCTATTATGAAGCTTTTAGCTGGGGGCCCCTAGCTAAGGGGCCTCTGGCCTTTTTCTATCTCCTTGATATTTCATCACATATTTTCTTACCGACCCCTTAGCCTGACGGCTATGCCCTTTCCCCCTCTACCTGGATGGTTCCTTTCTCGCTCCCGCCTTTCAAGAGCCCCTTCAGGGTCAGAAAGAGGGTACTCTTTCCGCAACCCGATGGACCAGTGAAACAGATACATTCGCCAGCCTGCACGGACAGGGACAGATCCGATAAGGCCCAGTCTTCTCGCCCCGGGTACCGGTAGGAATAGTCCCTGATCTCCACAATAGGCTTCATAAGGCCGGACCCGGACCCCGCAGGGAAGACCGGAGCATTATCCTTTTTTCCGCTTTCCGCCCAGGGATTCCCAAACGCCCTCGCTATTTTTCAGTGCGGGCAGGATGGGCTGGTTACCCCAGAGCCTGGGTCTCAGCCAGTTCTTCGTATGAATGAGGTCGTCGGGCGCCGGGGCCTGGGCATCCCGGTCCAGGGAAACCACCAGGATACCGGCCTGCTCCAGTCTGGACGTCAATACATTTTCCGGAAAATCGCGAAGCCCGCCAAATTCGATGAATCGACCGTTCCATCCGGAGGCGGTCAATCCCACGGCGGCCGCGGCCCCGATAATACCGTCGTTGGTACCCCCGTGCCCGGAAAGGTGAAATCCGGAAGCGGCCTTAAGGGCATCTTTCTGTCCAACCACTTCCCTGGTGCAGAGGCGACCGAAATCAATAAGGACCGACAGATCGGTTTCCCCGTTTGGCGCCACGCACACGCCCG
>DUZB01000377.1 GCA_013349725.1 Deltaproteobacteria bacterium
GTGGTCCATTAGATTTATTTTCTTACTCATAATCTTAATCGTAATCATAATCGGGCAGCTCTAAAATAGGCCGTAAAAGAGTAAGATTATGATTACGATTACGATTAAGATTATGACCTTCCGAACGTACTCTCGTCTAATTGGATCAAGTGGGCGAAGTTAGAACCAAGCCCCAAAAAACGATTCTTCAAGCTATTCCGCGATGGGCCGCTATTCCTTTCTGTAAACAGCCAGGATTCCCTCTACCGGACTCAGCTCTTTCAGGAGTCGAAAGCCGGGGTAGGTCGGCATGATCTTATTGAGCCCGTAGACCAGGAATATGGCGCCCTCTTTGGCCAGGTCTTTCAGGAATCCGGCGAATTCTTTGTGCATCACAAGATACGTGTAGAAAAGGTCAAAGTCGCTTATTCCCGCTCCTGTTTCGACTTCCACCCGGTGGTGGACATTTTCATCCGTTGAATCTCCATGGTAGAGAAAGACATTGTCCGGTGGAGGCGAAAAGCCGTTTTTCCCGAGGGTTGTCGCCAGTTCCTCCCTCAGTGGGTTGTATTCATCGAGGGTCCACTCGTCCAGTTCTATCCCCACGGAAATTCTTGTCAAATAGCTTAACAGAAGATTTACTCTGCCGTCGGCGCAACCCAGATCCATAAACCTGGATTTGCCGGGTATGAGGATTTTTTCATCCAGAAGACGGCCCATACAGGCGAGCAGGATCTTGAGATCCGTGGACCTTCTGAAACCCAAAGGTCCCACATTCCCCACTTTTCGCTGGTCGAAAAATTCTGAAACGGCCTCTAACGTCCTTTTTAACGGATCTTCCATTTCTTCATAACCGCTCGCAGGGTTTCATTCAGAAGGAAGAGAATTTCCAGCTCTTTTCCCTCCTTTTCTCTCAGCGTTTCCAATTGCCCCGGCGGGATGCGATGGGTAATCTTTCCGCACAGGTAATTGATACAGATCACATGCCGGCTCACAAGGAGGCAGCCTTTTTCGCCTGAGAAAAAACAACTTTCTTTGACCTGTCTTTTTAGGGGGATGGCCACGCCAAGAAGAAAGTTGATCAGCAGAAGCCATCCATCATAGCGGTTTTCAAGCCCCGCACCGCAACAGGATCCCCCTTCAAGCTGGTCGCAACGCCTGCATATCTCCACGATACCGGTCTGCGCCATCTCCTTCCTGGAGGCCCGGGTTGTCTCTTTCAGTTGTCCGATAAGCGGGGCAACGTTGGGGTCTTCCAGAAGCTCTTTCCCGTATTGTTGAAAAAGATCCCGCGCATTGTTTATTCTTTCCTGA
>DUZB01000103.1 GCA_013349725.1 Deltaproteobacteria bacterium
CCCCCAGTCCAGGGTAACCAGCCTGAGCAGATAACTGCCGAACCCCGTCTCCTGGGAATAGAGACCTCTAAGAGAGTTCTCCTGTTCAGCCGTAAGGGTCACATGAGACCCGGCGTAGGCTGCGGTTACAAAGTCGCCCGGCAGGATTCTTGGAAGCGCATAGCTCAGATAGATCATTACCAGGGCGGCCGCTAAAAAGGAAACCATCCCCGGCAGCCAGCGTGGTTTTGGTTTTCGAGGAACTGCATCCATTTCTATTTACTCCACCAGTGACATTTTGTTTTGAGAAATGGGGATGCCCACTGCGATGTCCCCTTTGGTGTAATACCATTGGATTCCTTTCCCCGGATTGTAAGCTGACATGGAGACGGAATAATAGAGGGGGATAGCGGGGAGNTCGTCGGCATGAATTTCCTGGATTTTCCACACCAGGGCTTTTCTTTTTTCCACATCCATCTCCACGTTCTGGGCATCAAAAAGCCCCAGTAATTCCGGGTTAGCTCCATACCTGGCGGAATTGACGGACCCTTTGAATCGGGGGCTGATCATTCTGTTAAGAATTATTGCATCTCCTAAAAGGCCCCCATGGCCTGAAATGGCCAGGTCAAAATCCCATTTTCTGACACGGTCATCGGTGGTGGTCTGTTCCATATTGGTCAGCTTCACCCCAATCCCGGCATCTTCAAGCTGTTTTTTGATGATCTCACCATCTCTGTCCGTGGACGATTCCCCGGCTGCGGAGATATTTGAAGCTAAGATTTCGACCTGCAGGGGCCGACCATCTTTTTCATAAAAACCGCCCGCGTCTCTCGTGTAACCCAAAGATTCCAGTATTTCCCGTGCTTTGAGGAAATCGGGTTTGTACGTGGGCGTGTTCGGATTGTAAAACTCGTGATCAGGGGACAGGAGTCCGTAGGAGGCGGGAGATCCGAAACCGCGATGGGCCTTGTCGATGATTTCCTGCTGGTTGATCGCATAGGCGAGGGCCTTTCTGAATGTCTTTTGGTTGAAAGGCGACTTTTTGTGGTTGATCATCAGTTTCTTGTTCCATCCCTTCTTGTTTTCAAGAACCGTCATTCCTTTCTCTTTGAGGATTTTCGCCATATCGGGCTGAATGTTTACAAGATCCGCCTTGTTGCTCAGGAGGCTCATGAGGGGTTTGCCGGTTTTCATATAAATCAGCCGCCTGGCTTTTGGCTCGCCAAGAAAATATTCCCTGTTGGCTTCGTACAGATAGGTTCCTTTCGCCTTGTCGAAATCCACAAATTTATAGGGGCCTGTTCCTGTGAAT
>DUZB01000355.1 GCA_013349725.1 Deltaproteobacteria bacterium
AAAAAGTGGAAGTGAGGATTCGGGTGAACGACCGGCAGGGCCAGCAGATTACGGCGGCATCGGCGGACGTTCCGGCCGAACTTTTCCCGGCCTATCTCCTTGAAGCGCCTCCCGTATCTCAGGGGCAGGTTAACCACCAGGCCTCCTCCGAAAAAAGTTCAGGAGGGATATCGAAAGACGGTCTGGTGGTGGAGTTGACCACGACCCGGGGGGAGGGGCGGCCTTTTTATCGTAACGGCGAACACATCAAATTTGTAATCCGCCTGAACCGGGCGGCTTACGTGTACCTTTTTGATCTGAATCCGAAAGGAAATGCCGTGCTGCTTTATCCCGTGGATGGAAGCGGCCGGCTGGCAAGGGGAGGGCAGTGCGGTTCCATGCCCAGACCCGATGTGCCGATCATTCTGCCCGAGGACGGATGTTCCTACGATCTGGTGGTGACCGAACCTTACGGCACGGACACGGTCTGGGCGTTGGCGGCTGAATCCCCTCTGGATTTTCCGGGGGATCTCACAGGAGACTGGTCCCTGGCAAGCGATCTGGTGGGACGGCTCAGGAATCAGGGTCTGTCTGCAAAAGGAGGGTACGCGGAGGCTGAGGTGGAGGTGGTTACGGGGCCATGATTTTTTAGAAAGTCCGAAGTCCGATGTCCGAAGTCGTTGAAATGAAGGGGGAGGTCATCATGTTCAGAGTAGTTATCCTGTTGCTGTCCGTTTTTTTTCTGTTTACCGGCATCTGCGGCGCCGGGAATTACGGGTTTGAAACCACCTCGGACGGAATTGCGGAAAGCCTCCTTTCTCCAGGGAAAGGGTCGAAAACCACCAAACCGGAGGGATGGGAATCTGTCACCCCGCCTGAATCTCAGCCAAAGACAAGAAGCATCAAGGTGCTGAAAAAGGATGAGGGGGGAGAAACATGGGAAACCGTCAATGTTCCTGAGAAGCGGGACGGTGGGTTTGTCAACCTCAAGATTGAGTTCGCCGTCAATTCGTTCTCCATCCGGCCCGAATCTTTTGCCGTGCTGAATGAATTGGGAAAGGCCTTGAGCGATCCTCGGCTGCAGGGCCGGGTTTTCCGTGTGAACGGCCATACGGACTCGGACGGCTCGGAAAAATACAACTTGAAACTGAGCATGAACCGCGCCCTGGCGGTCAAAGACTATCTCGTGAAAAAGTACGCCATTTCGCCCGCCCGTTTGAAGGTCTTTGGTTTCGGAGAGAGCATGCCCCTTGAGCCGAACACATCGCGCGAAAACAAGCAGCTCAACCGGCGGG
>DUZB01000176.1 GCA_013349725.1 Deltaproteobacteria bacterium
CTTTATCAACCCCTTCTTTGCCAACTCTGAGATGCAGAAATTGACCTTCCCCACACTGATCCCCATCTTTTTTGCTATGTCCAGCTGCCGAAGCTGTGGTTCATCTACCAGAAGGTTTAAGAGGCGATAGTGAATTTCCTGTTCGAAGGCGTGATTCATAAAGTGAATCTTATAGGGGAGGAGGTTTGGGTTGTCAAGGAAAAATTAGTATGCGGACGGCAATGGGGGCCGTTGGTGGTATTTCAATATTCTCTGCAGATCCCATATATCTCCTCGATGGGGTCCTTGAATTCCTCTAACGAACAATCCTTCGGAGGGGTGTAGACGGAGCTAATCCCCATGAGATTTTATTCACTTCATTCCCAATCTTCAACCTCGAGGCCCGTTACTCGTTTGAATTCCCTGATATTATGTGTGATAAGGACTGACTCATGTGCTAAGGCTATGGCCGCAATCATAAGATCGTTTGGTCCAATTGGCGTGCCCTTACGAGCAAGATTAGAACGGATTTCGCCGTATTTCCTCGCTGCCTCATCGTCGAAGGGGACACTCGTAAAATCTGCAAACAATTCATCCAAAAGCGCAAGGTTTTCGGTCATTCGGGTGCTCTTCATGGCGCCAAAGAATAACTCGGCTTTTACAACTGAGCAGAGCCAAACGGTTGAGGGGTCTGTAGACAAAAAATGATCTTTTACCTGGTTCTCTCCCGGATTCAAAAAGCGAATCCAAACATTGGTATCCGGCAGGAAAATCACAATAACTCCTCACGCACTTCGTATTCCCCCTGGTCCGCCCTGACGAGCGGTTCTCCCGCCCATGCACCTGCGAAACGTCTCAAAGGCAAATCGACCCTCTTTTTGCTTTGCTTTCCATCCTTTTCGCTATCGACAGGCAAAACAATTAATTCTACCAGACGATTCTTAAGGGGGCTCGGAATTTCAATAATGCCTTCCAGCAGGTTGCTTTGCAAGGTTCGCCGAATAAATACCGTTTGAGAAGATGCCCCTTTTTGTTTCAGTGATCGTTTTACCATTCGTGGCCTCCTTCAAACCTGTTGTAATGGGGGACGTTGGGAAAGCGCCGTATTTTGAGGGGGGGACGTTGGTAGTTTTGTATGTTTACGTCCTTTTTTCCAACAGTACTGGGTACTTATCACTAATTGTTTTTCCTCTTACTACTGCCTGT
>DUZB01000171.1 GCA_013349725.1 Deltaproteobacteria bacterium
GAACATCCGGAGAAAAAAATGGTTCCTGAACCGTTTTTGCCGCTGATCGGCGGCTCTTCTCCGAAATGGGGACCCACAAAGGAAACTCTGAGCTGGTCGCCTTCTCTGCAGAACCCTTTTTTCCCTTGACCGTCGCCTTCAGCCCTGTCCACACCGCAAGCCCTGGGGCAGAGACGACATTGGCGATAAAGTTTGTGATATTCCATAACTTTACAAGTTGGAAGTGACTTTAGCTCATTTCAAACTCTGGCTCACTTCAAACCTTTGACACCGACGAATTTTTATCCTATAAAACCTATGCGCCCTTTATGAAACCAGGAGACACGCTGATGCACCTGAAAAAAGTTATTTTTTCCCCGGAGGAATATCCGACCGGGCATTACTACCCGTTTAATCAGGACGTTTTCAAAACGACAGGAGCCATTGACTTTCACTCTCCGGTCGCCTTTCTCGTCGGAGAAAACGGAACCGGCAAATCCACACTGCTTCGAGCCATCTGCCACCGTTGCGGAATTCATATCTGGCAGGGGGCAGGCCGTCCACGGGTAGAAGCCAATCCTTACGAGAATGATCTTTACAAATATATTCTCGTGGAATGGACCAACGGTTTTGTCCCGGGATCCTTTTTTTCCTCGGAAAATTCCAATTATTTCGCCCGATGCCTCGAAGAATGGGCGGAGGCTGATCCCAAACAACTGGAATATTTCGGCGGGAAGTCGCTGCTGACCCAGTCCCACGGCCAGTCTCTCATGTCCCTTTTCAGGTCCCGCTATCGGATCAAAGGCCTCTACATCCTGGACGAACCTGAAACGGCTCTGTCCCCGAAAAGCCAACTGGAATTTTTGGGGATCCTGCAGGAAATGAGCCGTGCAGGGCACGCCCAGTTCATTGTTGCCACGCACTCTCCCATTCTCATGGCCTGCCCGAATGCGCAGATATATAGTTTTGACCACATCCCCATGAAAGAAATCCCATATGAAGATACGGATCACTACCGGATTTTCAAGGACTTCCTGAACCACCGCGACAGATATGTTATGTAGAGGATATGGGCTTGGTTCTAACATGGTCCATTAGATTTATTTTCTTACTCATAATCTTAATCGTAATCATAATCGGGCAGCTCTAAAATAGGCTGTAAAAGAGTAAGATTATGATTATGATTAT
>DUZB01000316.1 GCA_013349725.1 Deltaproteobacteria bacterium
GGTTCTATCGCGCAGCCAAGGTTCTGGAGATCTATGAAGGGGCCAAGGAAGTGGAGAAGATCATCATCGGCCGGAATGTGATTGGGAGACTTTTTTAGCCGGTTTGGAGGGAAACATATGAATATTGTGGTTTGTATAAAGCGGGTCCCTATGACCCAGGAAGTTGATCTGATCATTGATGAGGGGAAGAGGGGGGTTCGGAAAGAGGAACTGGCCTACGTCATCAATGACTGGGACAACTATGCCATTGAGGAGGCCGTTCTTCTGCAGGAAAAATTCGGAGGGACGGTTACTGCCGTAACCATCGGGGATGAGGAAGATGAAGAGGTCCTGAGAAGGGCCCTTGCCATGGGTGCGGACAAGTCCGTTCGAGTGGACCCGGGAGCCAGGGAACTGGACGGCTTTGTGGTGGCCGGTATCCTTGCCCGGGTGATCCGCGATCTGGATTTTGATCTGGTTCTTACTGGAGTTCAGGCAGATGATGACAACCTGGGAATGGTCGGAGTCATGCTGGCCGAAAAGCTGGGGATCGGACACGCCTCCGTTGTAGTGGGTGTGGAACCGGATGGCGATCAGGCCAGAGTCAAGGTGGAACTGGAGGGCGGCATGGATGAAGTTTCCAATCTGCGTTTGCCTGCGCTTTTGACCGTTCAGACCGGCATCAACGAACCCAGGTACGTGTCCATCATGGGCATCCGCAAGGCCCGCAAGAAGGAACTGAACGTGATCGGTGTGGAAGAGCTGGGGCTCAGTGAAGAGGATCTGACGCCCATGACAAGGATAGAAGAAGTTTTTCTACCGCCCGAAACCGATGGCGCCGAGATGCTGGAGGGGGATTCTTCCGCGGTTGCCGAGCAGATCATCCGTATTATCCGTGAAAAGGGGGTGAGCATCTAAATGGGCGAGATACTGGTAGTGGTGGAACATAGGAAGGGCGAGATCAGGGAGATCACCAGGGAGATGCTTTTCAAAGCCGGTGAACTCTGCACAGCTGCATCCCATGAACTGGTTGCCGTCGTGCTGGTCGATGGTGAAGCGGACCGTATGGGGCAGGAAGTGGCCAAAATGGCAGACAAGGTTCTTGTTTTCAAGGATCCCCGGTTCGAGAACTTTGACTCCCATCTGTATGGGGAAGTTCTT
>DUZB01000267.1 GCA_013349725.1 Deltaproteobacteria bacterium
AATTCTTTGAGTGTTCTCTCTATTTTATCGAGATCCTTGTCCGCCTCAACCGCCCTCCGGAGGGCCGCCTTTTTTTCCTCTTCGCCCAGTTCATCGAAATCGCGTTTCAGGAAAACCGCTTCTATCAGGAAAAGGCCGAAAACAGCATGGCAGCAGTCAGAGCAGTGACGTTTGCATTTCATGGATTCGGGAAATTCACCGGCAATCCTGTCAAAAGCATTGTCTGCTTTGACAACGAGTTCTTCGTATGGCTCAAAAAGATATTCGTAATCCATTTTAACGGTGGGGCTCCAATACCCGTAAGAATTCCGGATGAGGCTCAAATCCCAGAGAAACGGCTTTGTCCAGGTGTTCTATGGCCTTCTGATATTCTTCATTGTTAAAATAGGCAGAAGCAAGATTGTTATGGCCCAATGCAAATTCCGGCGCCAACTCCACCATTTTTTCCCCGGTCTCTACGGCCTTTTCCACCTCATCATTTTGAAGATAGGCGTTCGTCAGATTACTCCAGGCCTGTGCAATCTCAGGATTCAGTTCTATAGCCATTTTCAGGGCTTTGATCGCCTCTTCGGTTTTCATCATCTGAAGATAGGCAAACCCCAGATTCGCATACCCTCTGGCATACCTGGGCTCGATCTGTACGGCCTTTGCATTGGCATCTACAACCATCTCAAGATCGCCCATTTTGAAATAAATATAACCGAGATTGACATACGCTTCAAACATTCTTGCACTGTTTTCTATGGCATCTTTGAAGGCCTCAATGGCCTCATCGAGCTTTCCGCTCTCCATAAGAGACACGCCAAGATTGTACTTGCTGTTGGCGCATTCGTTCTCTTCGTCCCGTATCCTTTTCTGCTCGGCAATAAACACCTCAGAGCCTTTGGGGGTTTTCATAATGGTCCTCTTCTTCTAAATAAAACGCAAAGAGGTCACAATCCTCCACGGACAGCGACCTCCATGCCATCTAATCGGGTTTTTCGCTAAAAAACGCTTTTAATGATCCTCTGTCTGGCCTCTTCCCTTAAGACCGTACATGGTACTGCTGCCGGTAGAAAAGTAGATCAGTTTTTCTTCATTGATCAAT
>DUZB01000308.1 GCA_013349725.1 Deltaproteobacteria bacterium
GGTACTGCCGTCTTATAAAACGGTCCTGCCGTATTGATAATCACGTTCACTTCTTTGAAGGCGTTGACCATGGCGGCATGGTCATTGACATCCATTTTTATCAGGGTCACTTTTTCGTTTTCACGCAATTTTTTAGAGAGCCTTTCCGGATCAGGGTACAAATCAGCCAAAATTACATTGGTAACCTGTTCCTGCTTTACCAGATCCCTTGCGACACCCTGTCCCATGCCGCCGACTCCGCCTATGATTAATCCTTTCATTTTTTCCTCCCTTGAATATATCACCTATAATTGCTGTTTTTCCTTTATCGCTGCAAGAATCTTGTCCGGTGTCAGCGGAAAAGAATCCAGATGGACGCCGATGGCGTTGCTGACGGCGCCACTATAGGCCTGGGCGGCGGACATGGCAATAGACATGCCGGCTTCCTTGGCGCCGTATGGCCCTTTGGGATCAATCGATTCCACCAGGATATTGTTGATCTTCGGCATATCGCAGGCCAGGGGCACTTTGTAATCCAGCATGGTGGGATTGATGCACCTGCCGTCTTTCCATTCATGATACTCGGTCAACATGCCTCCCTGTCCGCCCATGGCAATGGAGCCTTCAAACTGGCCTTCCAGAACCAGGGGATTCAAGGCAAACCCCACATCTTGTGCTGCTGTTGCTTCAAGGACCTCAACCTGGCCCGTATCCGGGTCGACTTTGACTTCGACAATGGTGGTTCCAAATGAAAAGGCCTCGCACATCTGGCCATAGGGGTTCTTCACCCATTCGCGTTTCATGTCCACCTTCGGCCAGTAGCCGCCCTCGGCATTTACGGAATGGAAGTGTAACAGGCTGATCCTTACCACTTTTTTAATGGGTATGAATTTTTCAGGGTCATCTTTGACAAAAATGAGGCGATTTTTAGCCGCCAGTTTCTCGGGAGTCACGTTTAATGCTTTAGCCGCCACCTCAAAGAGTTTTTTCCTGCAGTTTTCAGCGGCAATCTTGACAGCCTGGCCGCCTACAAAGGTGGAGACTTGGGAATAAGATCCGGGGTCAGAGGAGGTGGTTTCGGTGTCGGCATTCACCAGATGG
>DUZB01000328.1 GCA_013349725.1 Deltaproteobacteria bacterium
CGGAAACGAAAGTGGTGGGCATCACGCAGGATGGCGTCCGGACTGAAATGAAAGACGGACCTGAATTCATCACCGCGGATACAGTGGTAGTTGCCGCAGGGTCCAGATCTGAAAACGGTCTTGCCGGCCTGTTGGAAGACGTGATCCCGGAAATCCATGTGGTAGGGGATGCCAAATCGCCCCGAAACGCCTTGACAGCTATTCGGGAAGGATTTGAAGCCGGACTTTCGGTGTAGCCGATACTTATTTAAAAGAGTCGGAACGCAGATTTGCGCAGATAAACGCAGAAACAAGGGCCAAGAAAAATCTGAGAAAATCCGCGTTGATCTGCGTCCCTGAGAGAACCATCTTATGAATATTTTTCTTTTCGTTATTCTGGCTATTCTTGTTGGGAACTACCTGCTGAATCTCGTGGTGGAGATCACCAATGTACGCCATTTGAAAACTGCTCTTCCCAAAGAATTTGAAGGCTGGTATGATGGAGAAAAATACAGGAAATCGCAGGAATACCTGAAAGAGAACACCCGGTTTGGAATCCTTACCGATTCCATAACAACCCCGGTCATCATCGGATTTATTCTTCTGGGGGGCTTCAATTATGTGGATCAGCTCGCCCGCAGCTTCCAATTAGGGTCTATTTTTACGGGACTGGTTTTTGCCGGGTTACTCCTTTTTGCCTCTCAGATACTGGATCTCCCTTTCTCCATCTACCAAACCTTCATCCTTGAAGAAAAATATGGATTCAACAAAACAACCCCGAAAACTTTTATTCTGGATATCCTGAAAAGCTGGGCTCTCGTTATCGCACTGGGAAGCATCCTTTTTTCAGGAATTCTCTGGTTTTTTGAATATGCAGGTCCTCTGGCATGGCTGTACTGCTGGATCGCCCTCACCCTTTTTCAACTGTTTCTCCTCTTTATTGCCCCGGTTGTGATCATGCCGATTTTCAATAAATTCGTGCCCCTGGAAGAGGGAGAGCTGAAGACCGCCATTCGAGAATATGCGGAAGAACAGGGATTTAAAATGAAGGGGATTTTCTCCATGGACGGTTCGAAACGGTCCACCAAATCCAAC
>DUZB01000288.1 GCA_013349725.1 Deltaproteobacteria bacterium
GACACCCGCTTCCACAAGGGCTCTTGTTGCGCCCGATGTGGCCACATTGCCTGCAATCAATTCCAGATCGGGAAACTGCTTCCGGCAATTCCTGACTGCCTGGATCACCATTTCAGAATGACCGTGGGCCGTATCGATTACCACCACATCCACATTCGCCTGAATAAGCGCAGTGGTCCTGTCCACCATGTCAGGGCCCACGCCGACCGCGGCGCCGACACGCAGACGGCCCAGGTGGTCCTTGCAGGCGTGCGGATATTTCTTCACTTTCTCGATATCCTTGATGGTTATCAGCCCCTTCAGTTTGCCGAAATCATCCACCACGAGCAGTTTTTCTATGCGCCGTTCATGCAGAATCGCCTTTGACTCTTCCAGGGTAATCCCCATTTTCGCCGTGGCCAGATTGTCTTTGGTCATCACCGATGCCACCTGCTGATCCAGGTTTGTTTCAAACCGCAGATCCCGGTTCGTAATGATGCCCACGAGGCTTTCCCCTTTCACCACCGGGACACCTGAAATCTTGTACTTGTTCATGATTTCAAGCACTTCATAGATCTTTCTGTCCGGTTCAATGGTAATGGGATCAACGATCATGCCGCTTTCCGATTTCTTGACCTTTTCCACCTCCAGGGCCTGACGTTCAATGCTGATATTCTTGTGTATGAACCCGAGACCGCCCTGTCTCGCGATGGTGATCGCCGTCTCCGCCTCGGTTACCGTATCCATCGCGGCACTGACGATGGGAATACTTAGCTGAATATTCCTTGACAGTCGTGTGCTTACATCCACATCACCGGGCAATACCTCCGAGTGTGCCGGAACCAGAATGAGATCATCAAATGTGTAGGCAAACTTAATATCTTTTTCAATCATGTTGCTCTCCTTCCAAAAAATCAAATAAGATTCCCTCAAGCAGGTCGGACATGCTGACCAACAACGTCCGGGCCTTCAGGCGCCTCATGATCCTGATGACGATAAGAGATCCCGCTAAAATAACCCCGGCGCGTTCCGGTTCCAGACGGTATCTCT
>DUZB01000361.1 GCA_013349725.1 Deltaproteobacteria bacterium
TTTTTCCCGAGACCAGTTTTCAGCCTGGATGTTCAGATCCCGCCAGTTTCCAAAAGTTCGGCCCGGAATAAAATTGGTTTGGGCAAAGTAGAAAGGTCTTTCTACCCTGGCTTTTCTATTGGCATCGCCTAACCAATGGGGCTCAAATACTGTACCGTAAATATCGCCGAAGTATTTCATTTCGGGTGCGATCAGGGCGTCTGGTCCCACACCGTCGGCCACAATAACGCTTGTATTGTCGATGATGCACCTGCGGCAGGTGCCGTCCATAAAGGCAAAGGCCTTCGCTAAGAAAATCCTGCACTCAAACCGAGTGAAACGCGGGTAATACTGGATAAACACCTTCCGGCTGTAGGCCAGGACAAGAGAAAGTGCACTGGGCTGTTATTCGCTTGCCGTTGATGACAACTTTATGCGGCGATGTGTCATGCTGCATTTCTTCTCCGGGTTCAAAGACATATTCCCCTGAACGCTTTTTTCGGGGAGCCCTGACGGCAAATTTCCTGATGATCCAGGTAAGGCTCTGGTAGGGAATCGTAATGCCATGACGGCTTTGCAGTTCTTCTCCCACCCTGACCGCATTGCCGCTGCATTCTTTGAAAAGGGCTTGGATAAGTGGAACATGTTGTTCGTACTGCGATTCTTTTTCTGACTTTTCCTTTCCACCGTCTCTTATCACATGGCGGACGGTGTTTCTGCTTACTTTGAGGGTTTCAGCGATTTTGCGCAAAGACATGCCTGTCTTTTTCATTTCCACTATCGCATCTTTCCGAGATTGAGAGATCATCCTTGTTCCTCCTCGTTGCTTTTTTCAGTTCAAAAGCCAGGTTTTCCACTTTCCCGATCCAGGTTTGAAATCGTTGTTCCTTCAAACCATCCTGTTGCGGATAGCTGACAAACTCAATTGTTTCGATTAATCGTTCGAGCATACGGCAAACCATTTGAATATCTTTGAACCAT
>DUZB01000311.1 GCA_013349725.1 Deltaproteobacteria bacterium
TTTGCAAAACGCCCCCTTTTGCCCAATCTCTGCGTCAGGCTCAAATTTCAATCCTCGAAATATTCAATATATTCCTGTGGTTGAAATTTTCGCCTTTCTTGGTCTTGAACAAAATTGACCATTTTTCAAAGGTCTCAGGTTTGACATATTTCCGACTGGTTACGTCAGCCTGCTCGCCGCAGACGGGCCGAACAGGCTGAAATCAGGCCTTAAACAACAATCACTTTTTTTTCAGCATCTCCTGGATTTCCGTCACGATCTCCGGATTGGCAAGGGTGGTCACATCGCCCACATCCCTGTCATTGGAGATAGAAGCAAGAACCCTTCGCATGATCTTTCCGGAACGGGTCTTCGGCATATCCTTCACCAGCCACACGCATCTCGGCTTTGCAATCTTCCCGATCTGCTCACAAATCATATCCGAAATTTTCTTGGCTAATGCATCGGATGGTTCTATGCCGGGTTTCAAGGCAATATACAGATCCGGTTCCTTGCCTTTGATGTCATGGTTCACGGGAACCACGGCGGCCTCCGCCACTTCAGTGCAAACCATTGCCGCGGATTCAATCTCTTTTGTGCCCAATCGATGACCGGACACGTTGATCACGTCATCGATTCTTCCCAGGATTCGGTAATACCCATCCTCCGCCTGGACGGCTGCGTCCCCGGTAAGATACGGCCAGTCGCGCCAGTCTTTGCTTTTGGGATCTTTACAGTACCTTGCGTAATAGGTGCTTACGAACCTGTCCCGATCACCCCAGATGGTCTGAAAGGCGCCAGGCCAGGGGTTCTGGATACAGATGTTTCCCGCCTTTCCGGAACCTGCCGCAAGGACGGCCCCTTCCTCATCGTAAATCACGGGATGAATGCCCGGAACGGCAGGGC
>DUZB01000186.1 GCA_013349725.1 Deltaproteobacteria bacterium
ACCCTGCCATAACCTCCCAGGGCTACAACGGCCAGATCGATCGGTTTTTCAGTCCCGTTTTCCCGATCAAATCCGGCGGCGGCAAAGAGGCTTCGGATAAGCCCGTCCATGAGACTCGTGAACTTCTGTACAATTTCTATCCCTGTACAAAGTTTCAGCTCATCTTGAAAGAGGACTTCCTTTGCCGCCAAAAATTTGTCGACAATCTCTCTGGATGGGGGTTTGACCGCCATGATGGACAGCTACACCGCGTCCCTGTCTTCCTCACCTGTCCTGATACGGATAGCCTTCTCCACGGAGGTGATGAATATTTTTCCGTCTCCGATCTCCCCCGTATAGGCATTCTCTTTTATGGCCTCCACCACCCGTGGAACCATATCGGAAGCCACAACCACTTCCATCTTCATTTTGGGCAGGAAATCCACCACATACTCCGCACCCCTGTATATTTCCTTGTGGCCTTTTTGCCTTCCAAAACCTTTGACTTCCGTAATGGTAATACCACTTACACCCAGCTTGAGAACCGCACTTTTTACATCATCCAGTTTGAAAGGTTTGATAATGGCCTCGATCTTCTTCATATTAATCCTCTCCCCATTCTTCTAATCCATCAATCTTCACATCTACCATCTTCTTCGGCTGCACTTTTCGATACACATCGAGAGGGTTTCTGCTAATGCCCTCCACTGTAAGCAGATCCCGCTCAATGGAAATCCCGAAC
>DUZB01000354.1 GCA_013349725.1 Deltaproteobacteria bacterium
CATGCCGATCCGCCAGGGTCCTGATGGTCTTGGACTGGGGCGCCATGGAAAGGAGGTTTCTGAAAGCGGCTGTGCGTGCCTTGATAACGGATTCACTCTCCGTGTTTACCTCAAGTCCGTCCTTGGCCTTAACGATGCAGGAAAGCAGAACTCTTGGCTTCCCCGGAGGGCGCGTTACTTCAACCGCGCAAAGCTTACAGGCTCCGATCGGTTTCAGGGCTTCATGGTAACAGAGTGTGGGTATGGAGATGCCTGCCGTCCGGGCAACCTGGAGGACGGACATCCCTTCTTCAGTTTCAAAAATATTGCCATTTATAGTGATGTTGGGCATCAGTCTTTTCCAGCCTCGTGGAGGTCGTCCAGATACTCCTCAAGGTAATGGAGTTCGCTCGATAGTGTGCCAACCTGGTGCTGAACAAGATCACAGAAGTTAAGGATTCCGATGATTCGTTTGCCTTTCACCACGGGGAGGTGTTTAATACCGGCCTTGATCATCAGAGAAATGGAAGCCTCAATTCCATCTTCAGGTTTGACCACAATCAATTTTTTTGTCATGACGTCTTTCAGATAGATTTCGGAAAAAGGTCTGTGATTGGACCTGGCATAACTCAGCACCACATCCTTCTCTGTGAAGATTCCGACGGGGCGACCATTTTCCTCAACAATCAGGCCCGTGATCTCTTTTTCAACCATCAGATCGATG